>JBQCFV010000597.1:0-2781 GCA_051958695.1 Chitinophaga sp.
CGGGACTGAAACGTTTTTGTTTGTCGTGCCAGGGCTGCATCATTACTTCCTTTACGTAAGAAGCGTCAGGATGCTGCTGCAACAGGCGTTCCAGCTCCTTCTCCTCTTCGGGGGGCAGCTGGTTCGCCAATTTTTTGGCCAGCAGGTTCCAGATCTTGTCATGCATCATACTAGCAGGACAACCGGAAGGTGGAAAGTTCCCTAAAGGCGAGTGAAATTTTTTTGGGGAAGGGGATTGGAGGGATGAACCGGCGGGCAGTTGTTTTTAGGAAATTGCCGAAAGACCCGTCCGGCGCCGCGTCAGCGGAAAAGATAAGACCGCGCCATATCCGCCGGCATATCCAGCCGGATGGCCTCCGCGATCTTTTTTACGGCGATGGTCAATTGGGCGTCCACTGTTTTGGGGGAGATGTTTAACAGTTCACCCACCTCGCGGTACTTCAGACCATCCTGTTTCACCAGCCGGAAAATAAGCTGGCAGCGGGAAGGAAGGCTGCGGATGGCGGATTCTATCTTCTGCGTCACTTCGGCGGACAACATGTTCTGCTCCATGTCCGGGCTGATGGCGAGGGCGTCGGTATCAAGATTGTCGAGGCTCATGTGCTGGTGCCTGCGTTGCTGGCGGACGGCGTTGAGGCTTTGGTTGCGGGTGCATACGTAGAGGTACACCACGGGGTTGTTTACATCGTGGAGCTGCGCGCGTTTGCGCCAGAGCATAATGAACACGTCCGACACTATTTCTTCTGCAAGGTGCCAGCTGCCGGTAATGGCGGCGGAAAAATGGATCAGGCGGGAACAAAGCGCTTTATACAGCCCGTTGTACGCATCCTGGTCGCCGTCGTTACATACCTGTCGGAAATATTGATGGAGCAGTTCCTCGTTCATCATGCCGGAAAAATATGGAATTGTTCGGTGGCAAATATTAACGCAATATTATTTCTTCGTGGATGCTGATGATGATTGATATAAAGAGTAACAGACCCAAGTTAATAAAACTTTCCACAAGCCGCCAACAATTATTTTTTCTTACCGCCTGAAAATGAAAAGGGTGCAACGGTATCCGATGCACCCTTCTTTTAAACGGAAATAAAAATTTAAACGGCCTGCAGCCCGAGCTTTCCCGCCAGCCAGCTTTGTTTCAGCGGCACCAGCCAGCGCGTTTCCAGCTCGCCTTTGGTTTGAACGGTGTTGTTGAGATAAAGGGTGTCCGGTGAGAGGTATCCTTTTTCGAGCGCGTAACCCACCTGCGCCAAAGGCAGCAGTTCGAGCCTGTCTTTTACGACGAAGCCCAGCGCGAGCCGGTCAAACAGACTGACGTTATACTGGCGTTCCAGGCTTTTGATGATGCGCACGGAGCTGTCCGTGCTGCATCCGCTTACGCCGGCCTCGCTTTCGTCGGCGATCAGCACGATCACCTGGTTAAAAAGCAGGCTGCCCCAGCCTTTTACAGGCGTGCCGTGGGAGTTCCACTGCGCGGTGAACTGGTGCAGCTGCTCGCCGATCTCAGCGGATTCCTGCGCGGAGAAAGGGCGGTTACTCTGGTATATCCAAACCCGGCTGTCCGGGGGAAAATCTGCGGGTAAAATATTTTTGATCTCGGTATTCATCCTGCAAAATTACGGAATATGCGATTATTTAGTTAGATTTGGTATAGTAACCGCTTGAAGACTCGAAAGCCCGATTCATTAGACATTTTATTTAACCTCAAAATTTTCTCACCATGGCAGAAGATCACAACGTGCATATCGTTGCCTGGCCAAAAGAAGGAGCCGCCCGGCTTGAGCATCTTTTCAACGACAAACCGCTGCAGGTAAGCATGCTGCACAACCAGGGGCAGGCCGTTCCTTTATGCATCAAATTATGCGAGCCCATTTGCGCCGAAAGCAATTACCGGATCGGCATCAACCTGCTGGGCCAGCCGTTCGCCGAGATCGTGATCAGGGGCGTAACGCGGCTGTTCAATTGCAAGGACGGGAACGACCGGCCCAACGACAATCCCGGTACACCGACGAACCCGAACAATCCCGGAGGGCCTGCTACGCATGTGCCGGTCGGGTAATGGATCTTTTGCGATAACATACGGATCGCGGAACGCGTTCACCGCCGGAGAAACCACCGACCCGATAAGCGCAGTTCCGCCGCACTATATCCGCCCGTCGCCGCAAAAGCCGTGCTGCAGCGTAGCACCAGGTAAATAATAAATCGTCATCCCCAAAACATCCCCATATGCCCGCAAAAGCGAAGCAAAAAGCCGCGGAGCCCGCCGCCGCGCAGCCATTGCAGGAAAAAAGCGTCCCCGCCGCAGGCGTTCAGCTCGAAGGTCTCGGCAACCTTGTGGACGGCGCGTCGAAGATCGTTCTCAAAGCCGCCAATATCCTTGAAGAAGAGATCGCGCGGGGAATCGTAGCCGCCAAACAGATCGAAGGCAAGCTTACCGACGTGCAAAAGCTGCGGGGCGGCAATAAGGAAGAGCTGCTCACCCGCTTCCGGCAGGACGCGCACGACGTTATCGACCTGCTGATCGACTTTACCACCATCGCCGTGAAGAACGCGGGCAGCCTGGCTTCCCGCATCATCCACGTCCGGCAGGGCGGTACGGACGACGCGCCGCAGGCGGAAGAACCCGTGCAGATACCCCTTATTCACGCGCCCAAAGACCTGAAAGCAGGCGAGGCGATGGAAGTGCCCATCACCCTTGAGAACGACAGCAAAACCGACGTAAAGACCATCGAGTTCACCAACACCGCGCTGATGGATGCCTCCAGCAACCAGATAGACGCG
>JBQCFV010000598.1:0-8260 GCA_051958695.1 Chitinophaga sp.
CGTAATGCTTGTTGCGGATCTTTTCAATATAATCGTGCAGCTGGCTGTTGAACATGCCCACGCCGAGGTGATGCCAGAGCGGGATATTATGACCGGTTTCCTGCGTATAGCCGATGGCGTGGTCCAGCGGGGTGAGCTCAGTGAGGTTCAGCACTTTGGCCTCCTTTCCTTTTTTTGCTTCCGGCATGGCCATGATGCGGTCGATCCCTTCCTTGGTGGATGGGGGCATATAAATTTTGCTGAACTCGGGCAGTGAGGAAAATACCCATTCGGACACCGGTACGTCCGCCGTATCGGCAGTAAACTGGTAATTGCTGCGGCCCACGATATTCTCGCCGGTAGGCCCGGTGCGGATCGCCTCGCTGTTGTCCTCTCCGGGGAACATACGGTCCACGATGCGGCCGGCATACCGGTAATAGGCGCCGGACCACCAGAAGAGCACCATCACGGCGCTTAGCACAAATGTTTTCCATTGTTCCGTCTGCAGGCCAAACACGGGCGCCAGGCTGGAGAAGATATATGCGAAAGCGAAGCTATGGAAGAAAATATTATTGTCCGGCGGCGTGTAGCTCGTTACCTGGAACAACGTGGCTTCCACGAGAATACCCAGCGTCAGCAGCAGGAACAGCATTTTCTGTTTGTCCTGCCAGAGCTTTCTCCAGTTGCGCAATGCCGGGATGGTCACCAGCAGTACAGCCACGAAATAGAACTTCAGCCATTGCGAATTGTACAGCAGCTCGTTGATGATGTCGTGCAGTGAAAGACGGGAACTATGCGGCGGCTGGCCGTGGTTGACCCAGTACCCGAAACCGTGCGGTAAAACGGGCAGGATGAATACGCAGGCCGCAATAATATAAAATCCCACGAAGCCCGCCAGCTCCTGCCAGCGTTTTTCAACAAGGCTATGATACCCGGTCAGCGCAAGCGCCAGCATCAACGCGAGACCGCCGCCATCCTGCTTTGTAAAGAAGCTTAGGAACGTGAATAATGCTGCCGCGAACAACGCAGGCCACTTCCACCGCGCGCCTGTCCGCAACGCGCAGAGCAGGAACGCAAGACCGGCCAGCTGGTAGATGATCACGGTATTATTATACCAGGGCCAGAAATTAAAGAACGAATAGGAAATAACGAACAGCAGTACGGAAAGCACGCGCACGCCGGGCGCCACATCGAGGTTGCGGAGGATGCCGCGGAAAGAAAAACCGCCGATGATGTTGAGCAGTACCTGCGCTTTTACCAGCGAGATCAGCTGGGGGCCGAACAGCTTCATGAACAGCGCGGGTACGAGCCAGTAGCCGTAGCCGAGCGGCAGGCCGAAGTCGCGGTACGGCATCTGCCCTTCCGAGATACGGTACGCGCCTTCCCATGAAAGAAAGATATTCACGCGGTAAGGAAATGTGACAAACAATGGAACAAGCGCAAACCCGATGATCATTAAACTCTCAAAGATCAACGCTTTACGTGATGTAAGAGCTGGCAATTTCATATTTGGGATCTTTTATAAATAATAATACTTTAATAATTAAGGGGTTAAAAGTAATGACAAATCCTCAGATTCGTTGTATTTTGCGGCGCATTAATGTTTAATCCCGTGCAATATATCAAATTACTCCGGCCAAAACATTGGGCTAAGAATCTCTTCATGTATATCCCGCTATTTTTTGCCGGGGAAATTTGGAACATCGACAAGATCGTTATTGCAGGTCTTGGTTTCGTATGCTTCAGCATGATCGCGAGCAGCATTTACATCATCAACGATTACCGGGATATTGAGGCGGACAGGGCGCATCCTACGAAAAGCAAACGCCCGCTGGCTTCCGGCGCAGTGCCGCCTTCAATCGGCCTTTTGATCTTTTCCCTGCTGGTAGCGGGCGGATTTGCGGGCGCGGTGGCGCTTAACCTGAAATTCGCCTTCGTACTCAGCATCTACTTTGTACTGAATATGGCCTATTCTTTCGGGCTGAAGAATATTTCCATCCTCGACATCTTCATTGTATCGGCCGGCTTTGTGCTGCGCGTAAAAGCGGGCGGCGTACTCACCGACGTCGCCGTGTCCGAATGGCTGATGCTGATGGTGTTCCTCCTGGCGCTGTTCATGGCAATCGCCAAACGGCGGGACGATATCGTGCTGAAACAATCCCTGGGCAAAGATCTGCGCAAGGCTTCCAAAGGCTATAATATGGATTTTCTCAACGTCTCGCTCGCCCTCGTGTCTGCCGTCATTATCGTGGCGTATATCATGTATACCATGGCCCCCGCTACTATGGAGCACTTCAATACCTACCGGCTCTACTACACAAGTATTTTTGTAATTGCCGGATTAATGCGATATTTGCAAATAACCTACGTGGATAACGATACAGGTTCTCCCACAAAAATCCTATACAAAGACCGCTTTATTCAAATAACCATCCTCCTATGGATCCTGAGCTTTTATGTGATCATTTATTTACCGACGAATAAAAGTTTTTTTGAATAATGCGAAAACAATTATCAAACTGGGGCAATTATCCCGCATTGGATTGCGACGAAGCCGCCTTTTCCCTGGAAGAGCAGCTGCAGCAATATGTGGACACCCATGAACATATTATCGCCCGGGGCAACGGCCGCTGTTACGGCGATGCGTCCCTCGGTGAACATAGCATTTCCACCCTCCGTTTTGATAAAGTGCTTGAATTTGACGAAGCTACCGGCATATTCGAATGCCAGAGCGGCATCACGCTGGACCAGGTGCTTGATATCACCGTGCCGAGAGGCTGGTTCCTGCCCGTTACCCCCGGTACCAAATTCATTACCGTCGGCGGCGCCGTAGCGTCTGACGTGCATGGTAAGAACCATCACGCTGAAGGCAGCTTTTCCAATCATATCATCAGCATGCGGGTGCTTACGGGCAAAGGTCTTCTCGCCTGCTCCCCCACGCAGGAAACCGATCTTTTTCAGGCTACCTGCGGCGGCATGGGCCTCACCGGCGTGATCTCCACGGTGAAGTTCCGGCTGAAAAAAATAGAGACCGCCTACATCAGACAAAAACAGATCAAGGCCAAAAACCTCGACGAGATCATCCGGCTGTTCGACGAGCATAAACACTATACCTATAGCATGGCCTGGATCGACTGCCTGCAAAAGGGCGACAGCTTCGGCCGCAGCATTCTCATCGTAGGCGAACATGCCCAACCGGAAGAGCTGAACGAAAAACAGCGCCGCGCGCCGCTCAGGCTGCCCGCCAAAGGCAAGCTCACCGTGCCTTTCAACCTGCCGGGCTTTGTGCTGAACAACTTTACCGTAAAAGCTTTCAACGCGCTGTATTACGCCAAGAACTACAAACGCGTGATCGAGAACGTAGTGCCTTACGAGCCCTTCTTTTACCCCCTGGACGCCATCCACCATTGGAACCGCGGCTACGGCAAAGACGGCTTCGTGCAGTACCAGATCGTGCTGCCGCTGGAGCATAAGGAGGGCCTCGCCGCCATCCTGCGCCGCATCAGCGAAAAAGGCTGGGGCTCTTTTCTCGCCGTGCTGAAAGTGTTCGGCCGGCAGGATGACCTGATCTCCTTCCCCATGGAAGGTTACACCCTCGCGCTGGATTTCCCGGTGCGCAAAGGGCTGTTCCCCTTCCTCGACGAGCTGGACGCGCTGGTACTGGAGTACGGCGGACGGCTGTACCTGAGCAAAGACGCGCGCATGCAGCAGGAAGTGTTCTGGAACAGCTATCCCAACGCCCGCAAGTTCGAAAGCATCGTACAGGCTTACAACCCGGGCGGCAAGTTCCGTTCCGTGCAGAGCGACCGCCTGCATTTCAATTACGGCTCCAATTCTTAACGATCAACATACATAATGCCTACTGTATTGATTTTGGGCGCAGGTTCCGATATGGCCGTGGCCATCGCCCGCAAATATGCCTCCGCCGGTTATTCCCTTCAGCTCGCCGCCCGCAACCCCGCGCAATTGCAGGCGCTGGAGCAGGACCTGAAGATCCGCCACCAGGCGGCCGCTTCCTCGCACGCCTTCGACGCGCTGCAGTTCGATTCGCACGTTTCCTTCTACCAGTCCCTGCCCGTACCGCCGGACGTGGTGATCTGCGTCTTCGGCTATCTTGGCGACCAGGAAAAAGGGCAGTCCGACTGGCTGGAAGCATCACGCATCCTGCATACGAATTACACCGGCGCCGTGTCTATCCTCAACGTAGCGGCCGAAGCTATGGCGGCGCGCGGCAGCGGTACCATCATTGGCATCAGCTCAGTAGCGGGCGACCGCGGCAGGATGAGCAATTACCTGTACGGCAGCGCCAAAGCGGGTTTCACGGCATACCTCTCCGGTCTGCGCAACCGCCTGTTCCATGCCGGCGTACATGTGATGACCGTACAGCCCGGTTTTGTGGACACGCAAATGACCCAGCACCTTACGCTTCCCCCGCTGCTCACCGCCCAACCGGCGGACGTGGCCAACGATATATTCAAAGCGGCCGGCAAAAAGAAGAACGTGCTCTACACCAAATGGTTCTGGCGTTACATCATGCTCATCATCAAAAGCATTCCCGAGTTTATGTTCAAAAAGCTGAAGTTGTGAAGAACGTTATCGCATTTTTTGATTTCGACGGCACCATCACCACGCGGGACACGCTTTTTGAGATCATCCGTTTTCAGAAAGGGCCGCTCGCCTTTTATGCGGGCATCACACTGCTTTCTCCCCTGCTGGTAATGTTCAAACTGAAACTGATCGCCAATCAGAAGATGAAAGAGATCGTGCTGAAATTTTTCTTTAACAACATGCCGGTGGAAACTTTTCAGCAGCAATGCGACGAGTTCTGCACTAAACGCCTGCCCGCGCTGCTGCGGCCAAAGGCGCTCAACGCCATCGCCTGGCACCAGGCCGAAGGCCATAAAGTATATATCGTAACCGCATCCGCGGAAAACTGGGTGGCGCCCTGGAGCGAAACGATCGGCGTGCCCTGTCTTGGTTCACGGCTCGAAGTAAAGAACGGCCGCGTGACCGGGCTGCTTACCGGCCGCAACTGCAACGGCGACGAAAAAGTATGCCGCATCCGCGAAGCCGTTCACCTCACCACTTTCGAAACCGTGTACGCTTACGGCGACAGCAGCGGCGACCGCGAAATGCTGGCGCTCGCGCAGCATCGCGGATTTCGTGCATTTGAATAAAAAATGGCGTATTTTCAGTGTATTGTTACCTCCTCCCAAACGCACTGCAATGCCTGCACGAAAAAACCTTACGCCCGAAGACTTCACGCGGCATCCCCGTGTTACCGCCGTGCTGGACAGGCTGGCCGATGAAAAAGACCGGCCCGGCGGACCCCGTTACAATTTCAAAGACCTTATCGTTTCCGATACTTTCGACGCTGAAGGCTACCAGTACGTTCATCTCGTGCAGGAAGGCGGCGGCGTGCTGGGCGTAGCTTTGGTGGGTTACACCTACATCCTCGAAAAGGCGGGCATCCGTTTCATGCGGCTGGCGGGCACCAGCGCGGGCGCCATCAATGCCATGCTGATGGCCGTGGTAAAGGGAGACGAAACAAAAAAGCTCACCGGTTCCGAACACATCCTCGAATATCTCTGCAACAAACCCTTTTTTGATTTTGTAGACGGGCATCCTTTTGCAAAATGGCTGATCAAAAGGATCATCCTCACCCCCGAGTTCGGTGCGCGGCTGCGCAGGGCCGCGAAAGGCATGGGCATCGCGCTGGGCGCTTTACTGCTGCTGGACATTATCGCCACGGGGCTGCGTAACAAATACCCGGTGTTTCACGGCATCGCCATTACTTCTTACATCCTCACCGGCTTTATGCTGATGTTGCTGGGGATCGCGGGCGGCTACGGCGCTTATCTTTTCCAGCGGCTGAAGAACAGGGGTTTCGGCATCAATCCCGGGAAAAATTTCACGGAGTGGATCAGCATGGTCCTGGAGCAGAACGGCGTAAAGACCATCGGCGACCTCGAACGCGTGTCCGGTAAGGCGCCGGAGGGATTGCACATACGCAGCGATCTCATCGACAAAAATTACCGGGACAATCCCACCAAAGGGCTCGTGCCGGACATTACGCTCATTACTTCCGATATCATCACGCAGAATAAAATAGAATTTCCGCGCATGTGGGACCTGTTCCGGCTCCACAAAGACGCGCTGCATCCCGCGGAATTTGTGCGCGCGTCCATGAGCATCCCCATCTTTTTCGAATCGCACATCATCCGCGACATCCCGCGCGAGCACCCGGATATCAAGGCCAGCTGGGCCAAACACCTGCTGATGCAGCCGGAAGACATACCCAGTTCCGTACGTTTTGTCGACGGCGGCGTGCTGTCCAACTTTCCTATCAACATCCTTTATAACCCCGAGATCATGGTGCCCCGCCTGCCTACTTTCGGCATCGAGCTGGACGATGCCGGCGAGGAAGACGTGTCGCAGAACCGGGCGGACCAGCTGGGGCTGGGCGCTTATCTCGGCAAGCTGTTCAACACCATCCGTTATTATTACGATAAAGATTTCCTGCTGAAGAACAAGCTGTTCCGCAAAGGCATCGGCGTGATCAAAGTAGCGGATTTCAACTGGCTGGACTTCAACATTTCGGAAGACAAACAGAAAGAGCTGTTCATCCGCGGCGCGGAAGCCGCCTGCGACTTCCTGCTGCAGTTCAAATGGGAAGAATATAAACAGGCGCGCATCATCGTTCACGAAGCCGTGAACACTTCCGACAAAGCGGCGCGTGAACAGCTTAATACCAGGGCCCGAAATATCTGACCATGCTGTACCTCTTCATCACATACACGCTCCTGCTGATCAGCGCCATCTGGATGAGGGCGCTCGCACGGCATTTCTTTTTCCGCGACAAGGACGGGCTGCGGCGCGTGTTCAGCATTTTCGACCTGCAATTCCCCGTTTCGGACCAAGAGCTGACCCAGATGATCGGCAATATGCTGCCCGGCGTGCTGAAAGCCGTACGGCTGCACCTTTGGGCCGATTTCCTGTTCATGGCAGGTTTTTATCCCACCATCGCGCTGCTATGCGTGATACTCGGCTACAAAACGGGAAGCGGCGTGTACTTTTTCTGGCTGATGGGCGCTTTGCAGGGCGTGGCCTGGCTTTGCGACATCTTCGAGAACGGCTGGCTGCTGCGCAAGCTCCGGAAACCGGGGCCTGATAAACAATTCCGCACCTACAGTTTTTTTGTCTACACAAAATTCATTCTCGCTTATGCCGGCTGGGGCGTGGCCCTCCCGGTAGCGTTTTATTTCTGGATGACGGGCGACTTCCAGACCTCCACCATTCCGTACGCCGCGGCGATGCTCGGGGAAACCGCGCTGGCCGTCTGGCTGCTGCAAAAAGTGAAGTGATACAATATTTCCCCGTTTCGTTCGTCTACTCCATCAGGAATACATTAATTTCAATCTATGGAGAAGGAGCAGAAGCGCGCAAAGATCACCTTCAAGGGTATCAGGAATGCTTTAAGACTGTATGAATATGCAAAGCCCTACCGCTGGCAGTTCGGTATCGGGCTTGTGATGTTATTGTTGTCCAGCAGCGCCAGCCTGGCGTTTCCCAAATTGCTGGGCGATCTTATCAACCTCGGCAACAAAGGCCGGTTGCTGGCGGAAATAGACAGGATGGGCCTGCTGCTGGCCGGTGTGCTCATTTTGCAATCTTTATTTTCCTACCTGCGCGTCAGGATATTCGTCAGCGTGACGGAAAAAACGCTGGCATCGCTCCGGCAGGCCACTTACAGCCACCTTGTGCGCCTGCCCATGAAGTTTTTCGCGGAAAGGCGTGTCGGCGAGCTGAACAGCCGCATTTCTTCGGACATCAGCCAGCTGCAGGACCTGTTCACCACTACCCTCGCCGAGTTCCTGCGGCAGGTGATCGTGATCGTCGGCGGTATTGTGCTGCTCTTGCTCACCTCCCCCAAACTGACGCTTTTCATGCTCGCCATCGTGCCCGCCATTTGCGTGCTGGCCGTGGTGTTCGGGAAGTTCATCCGCAAGTACAGCAAACAGGGGCAGGCGCAGATCGCCGATTCCAACACCATCGTGGAAGAAACGCTGCAGGGTATATTCAACGTAAAAGCCTTTGCCAACGAGCGTTTCGAGATAGGACGGTATAGAACGAAAACCAACGAGGTAGCAAAAACAGGTATCAAAGCGGGCAGTTACCAGGCCGCTTTTGTGTCGTTCATCATACTGGGTCTTTTGGGCGCCATGGTCGCCGTGTTCTGGGGAGGGGTAATGCTAATGGGAAGCGGCGGCATCGAGGTCGG
>JBQCFV010000599.1:0-2520 GCA_051958695.1 Chitinophaga sp.
TTACATGCATAAAAAAAATGTTTCTTTTAGTATAGTAGACGATCAGTCCCACCCATCGTTCTGTTCCAGACCGTTCAGGCGTTTTTCCCTGTCGGGGATGGGAAAGAGCAATTTATAAGCTGCTATGTCGTACGATGCCGCGCTCAGCCGCGTCAGTCGTTGTTTTTCTTCTTTACCGTGCTGCGTCATCACTGTTATCGCCTTGCCGGTGCGCAGCAGCTGGAACCAACGATGGTCCTCGAAGGCCAGCTCCACACGCATTTCATGCTGCACGGTATCCCTGAAAGCGGCCTGCCCAAGCCCGCTCACCGGATCGAGCCCGGCGCGGTGGCGCACGTCGTTGATGTACGGATACGGATCGCCCGTACCTGCTTCGTTGATCGCTTCGGCCAGCATGAGCAATACATGCGAATAACGGTATACCGGCCAGTTTTCGTTCGCGCGCCCGTCCAGCGCATATGGCGGATGATAGAATTTTTTGATCAGCGGAAGTTTGCCCCCGAACGCCCCGGCTTCCTCAAAAGGCGCGTTGGTCGGGCTGTCATACAAATACACCGATTCGTCCTTCCGTTTGTCGCCTGCTTCGTAGGCGTTATATATGCTGGGCGTCGGGATATTATTTCCCCCGAGCAGCCCGTTGAACCCGGTGAGGTCCTTTTTTCCATTACGTGGCCCGAATACAAAAATATAATTACTGCTCTCAGTTTCAAGCCCTGAATTGTATTGTACGGAAAAAACCGATTCGATATTGTTCTTCCGGGCGGGATTGAAGTTGTCGCCATAGTCGTCCAGCAGGTCGTAACCGAGCTTTGTTACCTCCGTCAGCGTCGTTACCGCATTGGGATAATCTTTCCGCGTGAGGTACACTTCCCCGAGCAGCGTAAGCGCAGCCCCCTTGGTGGCCCGGCCAACGTCCGCGCCGGTGTAGGAAGGCGGCAGGCCCTCCGCCGCGTCTTTTGCGTCGGCGATGATCTGCGCGTACACTTCATCCACGGAAGCGCGGCTGCGCGCAAATGCGTCCTCCGGCCCGTCGGGCTCCTTCACGATCAGCGGCACGGGGCCAAAAAGGCGCACAAGGTGAAAATAATACAAAGCGCGCAGGAATTTAACTTCTCCCGCATAACGTTTTTTTACATTTTCGTCGGAGAACTCCACACCGTCTATGCGGGTAACGATCACGTTGCACTGGTGTATGTTCCTGTAGATCTGCGCCCATACCGTATTTACATAGTTGTTGCTGGACGTGATCAGGAACTCGTCTATCTCTTCCCGCTGCTGCGCGCCGCGGTCGCTCGCGTCGTACTGGTAATTGGTATTGTCCGCCACCATTTCCGTCATCGCCCAGAAGTCGCTCGTATAAAGGTTCTGCAACACGCCGTACGCACCGTTCACCGCCCGCAGCACCTGCTGCTCCGACTGGTAATAATTCTCGCCGCTGGAAAACGAATTGGGTTTCACGTCGAGCATATAATTGCAGCCGTTGGCGGACAAAGCCATCAGGCATATAAGATATATCTTAGTTTTCATTTTGTGCAGGTTTTTTAGCATGGTTAAAATGACAGGTTCGTTCCGATGATAAATACCCTTGGCACCGGGTAGTTGGAATAGTCCACGCCGGGCACCAGCGCGCCGCTGCCTCCTTTGCCGATATAATTGCTCACCTCGGGGTTGCCGCTGTACTTCGTGAACAGGATGGCGTTCTGCACGCTGGCGTATACGCGCGCGCTGGAAAGGAAGCCTTTTTTCGGGATGGAATACCCCAGCGTGATGTTCTTCACCCAGGCGTAATTATTTTTTTCCACCGTCAGCGAGCTTACGTCGCGATACATCACCCTGCCGCGGCCGGAGCCGTTGGTAGTGGGAATGCGCCCGTTGCCCGGCTGCGATTCGGAACGCCAGCGGTCTTTCACTTCCCTTCTTACGTTGAACACGCCGTCGATGTTCCCGTTGTAATCGTTGGTGGCATGCAGCCTGTCCGCCCCCATGGAGCCTACTACCAGCACTCTCAGGTCGAACCGGCCGTAGTTGAGCATATTGGTGATGCCCCAGGTGAAATCGGGATACGGGTTGCCGATAATGTCGAAGTCCTGCCGCGGCGTGATCTGCCCGTCTCCGTTGATGTCTTTGAAACGAATGTTGCCGGGAATGGCGCCGGGGAATGCCGGGCCTTTTTCCACCTCGCCCTGGTTCTGGTAAATGCCGTCGAACACGTAGCCGAACAGCATGGCCAGTGGTTTGCCTACCATCGTGAAGTTGGTGGGATTGCCCTCGCTGCTGTTGCCGGAATAGATCGGATCGTTGTTGCGGCCGAGCTTCAGCACTTTGTTGCGGTTGAAGGCGATGTTGAAATTGGTGCTCCAGGCGAACTGCTGCGTTTTGACGTTCAGCGAATTGATGCCCAGCTCGAGCCCTTTGTTCTCCAGGTCGCCGCTGTTCTCGGTAACGGTGCCGAAGCCGGATGACTGCGGTATTTCAACCTGCAACAGCAGGTCTTCCGTATTCCGTTTGTAAAGGTCGGCG
>JBQCFV010000600.1:0-2470 GCA_051958695.1 Chitinophaga sp.
GGCGGCCCCGCGGTCGATTTCACTTACCCGGACCTGAAAGGCAAACAGACCTCGCTGAGCGATTTCAAAGGAAAAGTAGTGCTGGTAGACGTTTGGGCTACCTGGTGTGGTCCCTGCAAAGGCGAGATCCCCCACCTCAAAAAGCTGGAAAAAGAAATGCACGGAACAGACGTTGTGTTCATGAGCGTATCGGTTGACGTTGAAAAAGATCACCAGAAATGGAAAGATTTCGTGGCCAGCGAAGAGCTGGGCGGCGTGCAGCTGTTCGCCAGCGGCTGGAGCGACATCGCTAAATTCTACAACATCAAAGGCATCCCGAGGTTCATGGTGTTCGACAAAAAAGGGAACATCGTTTCCACCGACGCACCGCGCCCGTCCAGCAAAGAGCTGAAGCTGCTGCTGGAAAGCGAAGCGAAAAAGTAAATAAGATCAGAGACCAACCATTCATGAGAAAGGCTGCCGGAAGGCGGCCTTTCTTTAAATTTACATCCATATGAAACGACTATTGTTACTGTTATCCATCGCGGCCATCACGGCATGCAACAGGGAAGAGAGCAGGCTGGGCCTTGAAGCGATGTCTTTAAAAGCAACCGATCAGCAGACAAGCCGGCAGATCACGGATGAGCAATTGATAGCGCTGGCGCATAATAAGGAGCACATCCATGTTTCCGTTGCGGACGCGAAGAAGGTTCTGGATAATATAAAAGAAAACAAACCTTACAGCATTGACACGCTGAACCTGTTCAAAACCGCCGTGCACCGGTTCTATTCCAATGTGTCGGTGAAAGACAAACAATTGACGCTAAACCTGGGATCGGGTGAAGAAATAGGAATTGAAGAAGATCTGTTTCAGAAATTAAGATATGGGGTGGACGTTTTAAATAAAGATCTTTCCAAAAAGAATGAGGCGACCGCCAGCATGACGGACAGTTCTATCATCAGCAGCATTCATGATCAGCTGCGGAATTTCCCGAATTAAGATTACTCTGTCTCCGGCCGCCGGAGCTGCATAAACCGTTTGAAATAACCCATGATCTCTTGGTCGTTCTCCATCGGAATGCGTTCCAGCGCGATGGTGTTTACGCGATGGGGGATGGTTACACCGAACTCCGGCATATACCGTTCGCCGTTCACGATCTCGATCATCCGTACTTTTTTCCCTTTGGCGCTGTCAAGTTGTTTGTCGAAGGTGTAGGGAATATCGGTCATGTGGCTGGTATACGTGCAGATGAGCGTATCGTTCAATTCACTTGTTTTGTCCGTATAGGTTTCGCGGAGGTCGCCCGTCGCCGTGTCCACGAAAGAGGCGACGATTGTTGTCTCCAGGTACATTTTATACAGGTTCATGGTTAAGGAAGCGTGATGCGCCATCACCGTATCGATTTGCTCCCATTTGTCCTTCGCGTCTTTATCGCGGTAAAGGTGAAAAAGATAGCCATACAGGCTGTCCCTGCTGTACACAAAGTAGGTATGCCGTCTTTCCAGCTTCGTTAGCTGATCTTCTTCCTTCTCGAACCTCATATCCATTTCCATATATTCAGAAGTAAAATCGCGCAGGATAAGGTCCCTGTAATAATAAATACTGGTCGTGTCGGTTTCATGGTATTGAATGCTGCCGTCCTGCCCCGGAAGGGGTATATCCACCCGCATTCGCACGCCCGTTACCTGGGCCGCGGTGTGAGATATCGGGATAAGGAACAGGGAGAGGGAAAAAAGGGATCTGATCATTTAGAATAGCGTGTTTTCATTAGTATAGAACAACCCTGCGCATAGATAATACCGGTGTGCCGCTAATATTTCCCCCCTCAAAAAAAAAATTAACCAAAACTTGTTTTATTTTCCAAACTTCCATATGTTTGAACATTCATACATGAGTTTACGGATCGACCATAAAAGCAAAATGCCGCTCCACATCCAGGTGGAAGAACTGCTTCGCAAGCTGATCAGCCAGCCCGAATACCAGAACGGCTCCTTCCTGCCAAAAGAAGTGGAACTGGCCAACCGGCTCGGCGTTTCGAGGAATACCATCCGCCAGGCCACCAACAAGCTCGAATACGAAGGTCTGCTCGCCAGGAAAAAAGGCGTAGGCACAAAAGTGGCGCAACGCCAGCTCTCCACCAGCCTGCAGGACTGGCAGAGCTTTACCAAGGAAATGTCCAAACGCGGCATCATCACTTCCAACCTCCTGCTCACGCTCGAAAAAGTAAAGGCGGACGAAAAGATCGCCGGCTTTTTCAATATCCCGCTCAACACGCCCATCTGCAAGCTCAGCAAGCTGAAAGGCGTGAACGGCGAACCGATCGTTTATTTTGAAAGTTATTTCCATCCGCGCATCACCCTCGTGGAAAACGACGACCTGAACCGCCCGCTGTACCAGCTGCTCTCTGAGAAGTTCGACATCATCGTGGTGCGTTCCAGCGAGCATATCAGCGCGATGGCGGCCGGCAACGTCGCAAAAAAATTGCAGGTA
>JBQCFV010000601.1:0-3137 GCA_051958695.1 Chitinophaga sp.
TAGCATCTACCCGCACACCCGGTACAAACTCATTGATCCCGGGTATCCTGCACGATACCCCGCTATTTCTTCAAAATAGCATCCACCCGCACATCGGGTACAAACTCATTGATCCCGGGTATCCTGCACGATACCCCACTATTTCTTCAAAATAGCATCTACCCGCACATCCGGTACAAACTCTTTGACGCCCGTAATCCTGCACCGCGTAAAATCAACATGCAGCGAATGCAGCACGAAATTGTATTCTTCCGGCACCACTACGGAAGGCGCCTGCAACACCGCCGTTTTCCCGGAATCATACCATTGGTCTCCCACACCCTGACTGACGGCATAATTTCCCGGATCGTTCCAACCCATGGGAAGCGCTTCCGCATGGAGCACCGTTTTTGAAAGATCATCAGGAATATCGATATGCATGATCGCGAAGTCGCGGTTAAAACCATAACCGTTCCTCCGCACAAGATTTTCCATAACCGCCAGTGAAATACTGCCGGCAGCATAAATGACTTTATTCCCTTCGGAATTCCACCTGCCCGCAATACCCGGTGCAAAAAGGTTTTTAGCGTACCGTTTCAGTACGATCCTGTAAACAGTCATACACGGCTGTTTTAAAGAGAATATCCATAGGCGATCCTGTCCACTTCCTGCGAGATCAGATCCACTCCGCCGGGCGTGACAAGCCATTTCACGGGCCTGTCCTTCAAATGGGAAAGCGGCTTTTGCAGCCACTCCCGGAACTCGTGAAGATCACTGAAAACGTCCTCTCCTTTTTTGAACAATACGATCAGCTTCAGCAGGTGTTCCCCCTTGACGGGTTCCAGCGGCCTGTCATCCTCCTTGTAATTGGAAAGCGTTCTGGGCGAGATGTTGATCAGTTCTGCAAGATACTTGTCCGGCATATGAATAAGGTTAGCAAACGTATAAAATACGGAGGTTTTCACTCCTTTCCGCGCATAGCGCACGAGCTCAGGCAAACCGGCCGAATATTGGTCAAACTTTCCCTCCAGCGAACCAGGTTTTGCATTCGCATCCCAATAGCCGCCGTCATTGCCGGCCGCCTTTTTCGCGGAGCTGTTTTTGGTAACAGACTTTGCCATATTCATCGGAATTTGCCTCCCCAAACCTACGAATATTTTCCATTTATAAAAAGAATATTTTCCACTCAGCTCTCAAACAAAAAAAAGACGCTCCTCCCGAAGCGCCTCTTTTTATTTTTCTCATCTACTTAACACGGATTAGTATTCCCCGTCGAGCGCGAAGTTCGGCTTGCGATTGATCCAGCGGCCGCGCGTGAAATCGGGGATGTATTGAACGGTACCGCCTTCGGCGATGGACTGCTCGCTGAGCGGTGTGATCGCGTACCAGGTAGCCAGGTCGTACACGTCCATCTGGTAGTCGGTGCCGCGTTTGATGCTTTCGATAAACGAATTGATCACGAACCAGTCCATGCCGCCATGGCCTGCGCCGGACGCGTCGTTGGCGTACCTCTTCCAAAGCGGGTGGTCGTATTTGCCCATGTAGCTTTCGGCGTCTTTCGGATCGCCGGTCTTTTCCCAGGTATGCGGTTTGGTTTTGCCTTCGATGTGAATGCTGTCGAAGTCGTCCATCCACAAGCCGTTGGTGCCCTGCACGCGGAAGTTGAGCGAATAGGGGCGGGGCAGGTTGGTGTCATGGCTGAGCATGATGGTCTCGCCGTTATTGGTTTTGATCAGCGTGCTCACGATGTCGCCCAGCTTAAATTCCACTTTGGCGTTCGGGTGGTTGGGCCCGCCTTTCGGATGGTCCATGATGTATTTATGCAGCCCGCGCGATTTGGTGGCCACGGATGACAGCGACAGCAAACGGTTGCCGCGGTTGATGTTGATCATGTTGTTCACCGGGCCGAGGCCATGCGTGGGGTAAAGATCAGCGTTGCGGTGAACGGAATGGTTGGTGCGCCATTTGGCTTCCGACACGCCTTTTTCGCCAAACTCCACGCCGCCGCCATACAGCTGCTTGCCGTCGTTGAATTTTACTTCGCGGAGGTCGTGCTGGTAACCGCCCTGCAGGTGAACGAGCTCGCCGAAAAGGCCCTGGCGCACCATGTTAAGTACGGCCAGCACGTCGCGGCGGTAGTTCACGTTCTCCATGCCAAATACGGGGATGCCGGTGCTTTCGGAAGTGTTCACCAGTTCCCAGCATTCCTGGATATCTGCCGCGCCGCAAACTTCCACGGCGGGCGTAATGCCTGCTCGCATCGCGTCTACCGCCATGATGGTATGCCATTCCCAGGGAGTGGCGATCACCACCGCGTCGATATCACCGCGTTTCAGCAGGTTCTTGTAATCGTGCGGGCCTTTGGTGTATTCCGCTACTTTACGTTTTGCGCCGTAATGTTTTTCGATCAGCTTGCGCACCTGCGGCAGCGTGAACTCAGTGTCCGGGTCGGCAATGGCCACCACGTCCACATCGCTGCGGCGGAGGCAGAGGTCAAGATGGTTCAGGCCGCGCGCGCCCACGCCGATCAGCCCTACTCTTACTTTTTCTTTCTTTTCGGCGGCAAAAAGCCGTGCGGGCGAGTTCATGAGAGAAAGTCCCACGCCTGCCGCCACGCTGTTCCTGATAAATTTTCTGCGATGCAATTGCTTATTCATAATAAAGAATATGTTGGATTTAAAGAGTAACAATTCCGTTTAACGGCTTTAAATGTATGGCATTCGCACTATCATCCGCAATCCCTGTTTACGAATTGTGACATTCTTGTGATAGATGGCAAAATGAAAAGGCGCGGCGGCAAACGGTTGTTAACGTATTATTTTCTCTTTCTTTGTCATGATATTACCAAACTGCGGTAAATGCCTTACGGGATACTATTTTTATGAACAACACGTTTCCAACTACAGTACTATGAAAAAAGCGGTTATCCTGATCTTATTGTTCGCCGCGGGCAAAGCCTGGGCGCAGCCTGAAATCAAGCCCTACGGCGCCCTGCCTTCCAATGCGCAGGTGAAGTGGCAGCAACTGGAATATTACATGTTCATCCACTTCGGCCCGAATACTTTTACCGATAAGGAATGGGGGCATGGGGACGAAGACCCGAAGGTGTTCAACCCCACGGAGCTCGACGCCGGGCAATGGGCGCGCACTGCGAAGCT
>JBQCFV010000602.1:0-4087 GCA_051958695.1 Chitinophaga sp.
CCGCTTTGAAATAGAGCTCCCGCTGCTGAACCCGAAGAGCGTGTCGCCATACGACCTGTACAACAGTTCGGACATCATGGTGGCCAACGCGGACTTCATCCGCTGCCGCCAGCTTTCGCTCAATTACCAGTTCGGGCCGTCCGTGCTGAGAAAATTGCATGTAAGGAACCTGTCCACCGCCTTCAGCCTCACCAATCCTTTCCTCATCGCCTTCGATAAGGCATGGAGGGGATACGATCCTGAAACCGCGGGCTGGCCTGCACGCCGGGTTACTTCCGTATCATTAAACATGACCTTCTAACAATGACGCGCATGAAATACAAGTTTTTAGCAATACCGACGATCGTGGCCGCCCTCGCGCTGGGCGGATGCTCCAAGTTCCTCGAGGAAAAATCGCAGAGCGACGTGATGCCGAGCACCGTGGTGGATTTCCGCGAGCTGCTGCTGGGCTCCGGTTACCCCGGGGTTGATCAGCCGGCAAACTTCCTTTACCTGATGGACGATGACGTGGACCTGTTCGTTGAATACGGCGTGTCTTCCGGTTACCCCATCGTAGGTACGCCGGCCGTAGAAGAGCACTACCTCAACTATACCTGGCAGCCGCGGCAGGCCGAAGTAAACGGTCTGGGCGACCGCATCGGCGAGCTGGTAACGAACACGCCTTATTACAAAATATACCAGCGCATCAAAGGCTGCAACGCCGTGCTGGACCATATAGACGAAGCCATCGGCACGCAGCAGGAAAAAGACCGCGTGAAAGCCGAAGCGCTCGCCGTGAGGGCGCTCCATTATTTCACGCTGGTGAATTTGTACGGCGATCCTTACAACCAGCACCCGGAAGGCCCCGGCGTGCCGCTGAAGCTCAGCTCCACGGTAGACGCGGAATTTCCGCCGCGCAACACCGTGGCCGAGGTGTATGATGTTGTGCTGAAAGACCTGCTGGAAGCCGCGAAGCTGATGGACCCGCTGCCCGTCGTGCGCAAGGACTTTCACATCAACCAGCCCGCCATTCACATCCTGCTTTCGCGCGTGTACCTGCATATGGACAAATGGGAAGAATCCATCGCCGAAGCGAACAAAGCCTTTGACCAGGGGACCTTCGTGACCGACCTCACCGCCATCACCACCGGCCCCTGGATTAACTACGATAACGAGGAAGTGGAATGGATGTACGGCGGCACTTACCAGGTGAACCAGTCCGCTTACATACCGGCATCGCAGTTCCGGGCCACTTTCGACGCGGAAGACGTCCGGCTGAAATACGGCTTCCTGGTGCAGTCTTCCGGCACCCCGCTGCTGAACAAGTTCCTCACCAACGGCCCGACCCAGATCGTGCAGGCCGTGCGCGCTTCCGAAGCATTGCTGAACCGCGCGGAAGCCTATGTGCAGCTGAACAAAACGGGCGATGCGCTGAAAGACCTCAACGACATCCGCCGCCGCCGCATTACCGGTTATGCGGACGTGAGCATCAGCGACAAGGCCGTGCTGCTGCAGGAGATCCGCGACGAACGCCGCAAGGAATTTTGTTATGAAGGTTTCCGCTGGTTCGACCTGCGCCGTTACGGCAGGCCCGCTATCACGCACCGTTACCAGCACGAGATCACGGAAAGCATCCTGCAGTATACGCTCGAAGAAAAAGACCCGGCGTACACGCTGCCGTTCCCTACAGGGCTGATGCTGCGCAATCCGGCGCTCTCGCAAAACCCTTCCGCGAACATGCCTGACAGGGTAGGACACTAAATTTTTAACGCATGACACGCATTCACATGAAACATATCTTCTTCCTCCTTTTTGCCGGCAGCCTGTTTTTTGCCGCCTGCAAAAAAGACGTAGCCATCGGACCGCCGATAGATATCGAAGCGGATTACACGCTGCCGCAGGGCGACGCGCCAAAAGAAGCAAACGACAAGATCCAGCAGCTGTACGATACTTACGGCTCGTACTTCCTGTACAACTTTACGCAGAAAGATTTTGAATGGGCGCAATCCACCAGCACCGGCAACAGCAAGATCGATACCGCCGTACTGGGCGATCCGCAATATACCGGCGATATGCTGGCCATGCTCGATGAGGTATGGCTGAAGTTCCTGCCGGAAAATTTCAAAAAGGCAGGCGGCATCCCTTACCGCGTATTCATCATGGACAGCATCAAACAGTACCGCGGGCTCGGCTATCCGCCGGGTATGGAATACCTGAACTTCGAGTTCAAAATAACCGGCCAGTCTGTTGCTTTCAGCGGCATGAACGCCGGTCTCCGCACCATGACGCCCGAGCAGAAGCTCGCGAAAAAGAACGTGATCATCGTGGCGATGTGGAATTATTATATCGCCAACAGGTACCTCGATATTCCCGAAGAGTTCTATAACGTAAGCAATTATACGGTGAAACCGGCAATGCCGGTGAACGCCGCCAATCCTGATAACGTGGAGGCTTACCGTCAAAAAGGTTTTCTGCCCCGGTCTTACAACACGGTTACCGGCAGCCCCTTCGAATGGCTCACCAACGACTACGCCTGGAATACCAGCGGGAAAAGCAATGACCTTAATTCATTTGTATTCCACCTGCTGCAACGCAACGACGAGCAGATGGCGCCATACCTGGACAATTACCCGCTCATCAAACAGAAATTCGATATTCTCGTGAACCACTTCATGAATAAATATCAGCTCGATGTGCGGGCGATCGCCAACGCCACCTATTGATCCCTGTACATGGCCGCTCTCCGGCAAACCCGGAGGGCGGCCCATTTGCCGGCGGACCGCCGGCTCCTTCCGCCAACGCACCAGCCCCGATCTTCATCGGGGTTTTTGTTTCGCCGTGGCCGTTCGCAGGCCGCATTTGCCTTTCATCATTAATCAGCTCAAAGGCCGGTATAAGCGAAGGAGTTGGTTGTTGTAGTAATGCCTTCAAACAATAAAGCAAACAATACTTACTGAATGGAAAACGCCATTGTAAAAGTTGAAAATCTGTCTCACCGCTACACCGCTCAATGGGCGGTGCGCGATATAAGTTTCGAGATACGCAGCCAGGGTGTGGTAGGGCTGCTCGGCTCCAACGGGGCCGGTAAATCCACCACGATGAACATCATCTGCGGCGTGCTGAAGCAAACCAAAGGCAAAGTGTTCATCAACGGCACCGACCTCGATAAAAACCCGGTAGCGGCCAAAAAGAACATCGGCTTTATGCCGCAAAAGCTGCCGCTGCACCTGGACTTCACCGTAGAGGAATACCTGACCTATTGCGCGGACCTTCGCCTCGTTGAAAAATCGCAGGTAAAAAAAGCCGTTGCCGATGCGGCCGAAAGATGCGGCGTGCTGCACTTCCGCGACCGCCTGCTGCGCAACCTCTCCGGCGGTTACCAGCAACGCGTGGGCATTGCCCAGGCCATCGTGCACAACCCGCGCTTCGTGGTGCTCGACGAGCCTACGAACGGTCTCGATCCCAACCAGATCGTGGAAGTGCGACACCTGATCCGCGAGATCGCGAAAGACCGCTCCGTGCTGCTGTCCACGCACATCCTCTCCGAAGTGCAGGCCACCTGCCAGGAGATCAAAATGATCGACCAGGGGCAGCTCGTGTTCTCCGGCACCATGGACATGTTCGATAATTACATCGAGCCGAACAGCCTGATACTGTCGCTGGATGAGCCGCCCGCCGAAGACGAACTGCTGCGGCTGGAAGGCGTGCGTTCGGTAGAACAGGTAGGCCCGTACCGCTTCCGCCTCGGGTACGACGGCGATAAAAACACCACCCGGCGCGTAGCCGCCGCCAGTGTGGAACGCGGCTGGGGACTGATGGAGCTGGTAGTGGAAAAAAGCTCGCTCGACGCGGTATTCGCAAGACTGTCCGGAAAGGCCGGTAAATAATGCACCTAAAAAGACATCGTCAAAATGAGACAAATATATAAGATCGCAAAAGCGGAACTCTATACATTATTCTATTCGCCCATCGCCTGGATGATACTGGTGATATTCGCCTTCCAGACGGGCTTCGTATTCAGCGGCAGGTTGCAGGAGCTGGTGCGTTACCAGGAGCTGGTAGACGGCATCGGCGCAGGCACCTACGGGCTGTTCGGCGGCCAGCTGTC
>JBQCFV010000603.1:0-7464 GCA_051958695.1 Chitinophaga sp.
GGAAACGGCACTGCCGTCGCCAAAATCCCAGGCGATACTTTTGGCGTTCTTCGATTTGTTGGCCAGCTTCACCGTGAGGTTGTTGGGAGCCTGGATAGTGGCCGTAAAATCCGCAACAGCAACTACCCGCGTATAAGGGGAAACATCTATTCCCCTGGTGCACGATTCCAATATTCCCGCGGTTAGCCAAAACAGGAATATTGCAGTAAAGATCTTTTTCATACAGTCTTTTATTTAAGTAAGTGGAGACAAACTCCGTTTATTTTTTTTCGTAGAACAGCCGCCATTCAGACAGCTGTGTGGCCTGGTCGCCGTTGTTGGAAGTGATGTGCAGCCGGTAATAGGTATACGGCGTGGTATTCCCGAAAGAATATACTTTCGTCTCCATTCTTTCTTCAAAACTTTCTTTGGCCTGGCTGTCCAGCTTCACCCATTTTTTTCCGTCCACGGACCCGAGCAGCTTCCAGTTCCTGGGATCTCTTGCCGGCACGTCGTTTGCCGACGACAGGGCGTATTGATTCACAATTACCGGTTCGGGCGACTGGTACTGTATCCAGAGGTTACTGGAGAAGCCGTAACAATACTTGGTGTTTTTGTTATTGTCGAACAGCTTGTCCGCGTCTTCTTCAATTTTTTCCGGAACGAACTGGGCTTTTTTTGTGCCGCCGTTGCCGGTAATGTCCGTTACCTGTGCGAACAACGGGCCCGAGAAAAGGGAACAGGCGATGATCGCTGTTGCGTAGTACAATTTCTTTTTCATAACTGAAGTGAATTGATGTTTGGTTGTTTAACATGTCTGTTTAAAAAGTATGCGCAATAGCCAGCCAGGCGCGGATAATGGTCCGCACTGGCAAGGTTTGTCTGATCAAAAGTTTATGCAATACATTCCCGGGTGCGGACCGAACATTGGTCTGCACCGGTTAAATGCTCCTGTTTTTTGTTGTTTGTTTCCCGCGATTGTTAGACAGGCGGTCAGTTTCCTCCTGTTATGCGCGGTTTAAAATGAAAACCCCGCGCCTACGGTGAAATTCCTCATTTGCGGATAATAATACCCCACCCCATTCTCTGCTTCGGGATCAAACTCCCTGAAAGGGCTCCAGGTGAGAAGGTTTGCCCCCGCGGCATATACGCGCAGTTTCCCGTTATTTTTCTTCAGCCATGGCCAGTTGAACGTATAACCTATATTGATCGTTTTTAATCGCAGGTACGATGCGTCCCTCAACCAAAAAGTAGAATACCTGTTATTATTGAAACTCGCATCTATGGTGGCGCGCGGGTATTTTGCATCCTCGTTTCCGGGCGACCATGCGTCCATCAGGTACGCGAATGAATTATACCTGCCGCCCCTGAAAAGCGTGATCGCTTCCATGCTCAGCATCAGCGACCGCCTGGCGGCGCCCTGGAATAAAAAGTCCATGTCGAAATTTTTCCACCGCAGGCCGCCTGAAATACCGTATGTAAGCTGGGGCAATATATCATACGGGCAGATCACGTCCTGGTCCTGGTCTGTGATCCGGCCATCGCCGTTCACGTCCACATACCTGATATCTCCCGGCGCCTGCTGCCGGCCGAATTGTATGCCGTTATACCATTGTTTCACTTCCGCTTCCGACCGGAAAATACCGGCGGCCCTGTACCCAACCTGGAAACCGATCGGCCTGCCCTGCCGCTTTTCCCACGAAGGGCCATTCTCCGGATCGTCTATCCTTGTAATTTCATTTGCGGCGAAGGTGCCCTGTATGCCCACGTTGTACTGCAGCGCCCGCGTA
This sequence comes from Chitinophaga sp., assembly GCA_051958695.1. GTDB lineage: Bacteria > Bacteroidota > Bacteroidia > Chitinophagales > Chitinophagaceae > Chitinophaga. Next base: position 1,770 of record JBQCFV010000603.1, read on the forward strand.
TGGCCATTATAATGCAGCACCAGTTCCCATCCGTTGCTTTTCATTTCAGCATAATTCTCCTTGGGCAGCCGTCTGCCGAATGTCGCGGGAACGGAACGGGCCCTGTCCCACAACATATCCGTCGTTGTGCGGAGATAATAATCGAAGTTCAGGTCCAGCTTGCCTTTCAGCATGGTGGCGTCTACCCCTATATTGGCCGTGCGCAGTTTTTCCCAGGTAATGTCCCGGTTGGCGTATACGCCGTTGTACAATACGATGGCAGGCTCGTTATCCAGCACCGGCGCATAGAACGGCGGAAAACTCCCGGGTACCTGCCCCTGCGAAAAAAAATATTCATCGAGGTACTGGTACGCGCCAACGTTGTCGTTTCCCGTGATGCCGGCCGAGGCTCTCAATTTCAGGTCGCTGAAAAAAACGGCGTCGCGTAAAAACGGTTCTTCCGATAAACGCCATCCCGCCGAAACGGAAGGGAAAAGCCCCCATCTTTTGCCGGGAGGGAAACGGAAAGAACCGTCGTAACGTACAGTGGCGTTTACCAGGTACCGGTTGTTATACGCAAAATTCACGATGCCTACCAGCGAACGCCGCGCATCGTCGATGGCCGACCTTCCGTCGATGGTTTGCTGACCGGGGCCGCTGGCATAAAAATAATCCTGCGAGTTGGTGGGGAACTCCCGCCGGCTGGCGTTAAAGTAATCGCTGTTCTGCCCGATCTGCTCATATAACACAAGTGCGCTGTACTCAATTTCCCCCGTCGTTTTCGCATAATTCAGCGAAATATTATAAGTGTTATTGGTAAACTGCCGCGATTCCTGGAATAAAGAAGTGCTCACCTGGTCGCCAATGCCGATAGACCGTACGCCGGTGATATTCCCCTGGCCGTCTTCGCTGTACAACAGGTAAGGCGTTCTCCACCACTTCTGGAAATACTGCCTCCTCACGACGGCGGCGGTGCCTTTTACAGACAAACCCTTTGTAATGAAAGGCAGCTGCTGTTCAAAAAATACCGTTCCCTGGAACACCTCGTCGCGCTGCGTATTCTCCCCGCTTTCTTTGATATCCGCAAGGGGATGCGGGATCATGGCGTCGTAAAACCTTCCGCTGTACGTATATGCGGGGATAACGGGCGGCGATTGTACGGTATGCTCAAAAATATTGTAGGCGTCCAGGCCTGCGGCGCGGGTAGTGCTCCGCCTCGCTTCGAGATTGAGCCCCATGGTGAGCGTTGTGCTGATGCGCGCGTCTACATTAGACCGCAGGTTGATCCGCCTGAAATTGTAGGCATCCCATAATCCCTTCTGATACGCGGTTCCCAGCATACCGAAATAGCGGATGTTTTCGGAGCCACCCCTGATGGAAATATTCTGCTGCGACAGAGCGCCTCTTTCTGAAAAAACCGTCTTCCACCAGTCGGTGCCTGTCTTGCCGGATTTAAAATCCTCCAGCTGCGCCGCGGAGTAGAACCTGCCGGCCTGGGCCGGGTTACCGGGATCGTAGCCGGCGTTGAGGTTGGCCTGGTTCCACAAAGCGGCGTACTCGTATGCATTCATCAGGCGTGGATATTTCGTCGGGCTTTCCGTGCCGGCGGAACCATTCCAGGTAATCACCGGCTTGCCGGCCGTTCCCCGTTTTGTAGTGATCAGGATCACGCCCCCCGCCGCTCTGGCGCCATATACCGACGCGGCGGCCGCATCTTTCAGCACGGAGACCGTTTCCACTTCATACGGGTTAATGTTGCCATACTCGTCGTTCCGCACGATCCCGTCTATCACTACCAGCGGGCCCGGTTCGTTGAGCGATACCTTTCCCCTGATCCGGAAATACGCGCCGATGCCCGGCCGGCCGCTTGTGGTGGTAGCGAGTATTCCGGGCACTCTGCCCGCAAGGGCATTGGAGATATTTAAAGTCGGCGCTTTTTGTATCTCAGTGCCGGGCACTGTAGCAATAGCGCTGATGATATTCCGTTTCTTCTGCGTATGATAGCCCACTACCACCACCTGGTCAAGAGATCTCGTATCGTTTTCGAGCGTGATATAAATCGGGGCCGCGCGTTTTTCCGCTAACGCAGCTTCCTGCACAACATAACCGATCATGCGCACCTGCAACAGGGCGGGCAGCGTTATCTGTTCCAGTGTGAACGCTCCCGCAGTGTCCGTTGTAGTACCGCGGCCGCTGTTCTTTATAATGACTGTCGCGCCGGGTAATGGCGTTCCTTCTTCGCTGAGAACCCTGCCCCGTATTGTGCAGCTGCTGTCTGTTTCTTTTTTTCTCCTGAGAATGGCGATACTGTTCTGGTTCACTTTGTAATCGAGCGAGGTGTTGTTCAGCAGCAGGTCGAGCGTTTCCTCAACGGAACGCGTGCCCGCGGGCAGATTCCAGTGCTGATAAAAGCTCAGCAGCAGATCCACATAAGCAAACCTGAAACGGGTCTGCTGTTCTATCTTCTGAAAACCTGCTTCGAGCGGCTCATTTTTTAAGCTGATCGTAACCATTGTACTTTTTATATTTTGACCATCCACCGGCATCGCCGGCAATAAACTGACGAAAATAAAGAGTAAAGCAGGAAACAAAAGACCGAGGCGCATACAGGTACACGTTTTCAGGAGACATTCCGGCAGGGCACGGCATCGCCACACCCCTCCGTATTGAAAAATTTCATAACTTGGATATGTTTTCAAGTACTCGAAACACTTAAAACGCCGGGCTATGCTGATCCCAAGTCAGCGTAGCCTTTTTTCGGTATATGCTTTATTCTTTTTTTATTCTTTTCCCGTACATCCTTCACCATCCAGCCAGATGATATCGTTTTCTTTTTGCCACCTGATGTCCGTCACCGCGGTGATCACGTCCAGTACCTGCTCCAGCTTGTTATCGCTCAGAAACGTGCCTGTAAACCTGCAATGGCGCAGCGCTTCGTTGCGGAACCGGATCTGCGCGTCATAATGATCGTTAAGAACGGCAACAGCCTCTCCCAGTGTCATGTTCTTGAAAAAAAGGTTCTGCCGTTTCCATGCCGTCACCTGCCGCACGTCCACTTCCCGCTGCAAGGCGGTTCCTGATACTTTGTCCGCTACGATCTGGCCATTGCGGACAAGAATCCCCAACATCTTTTCTTCTCCCGACACTTTCACCTTGCCGCTGGCAACGGTCACGATCACGTCCTGTTCCCCGGGATAGTTCCGGATATTGAACCGCGTGCCCAATACCGTGGTGGTAAATTTCCCGGTATGCACTATAAAGGGCTGCCCGGGCTGTTCCTGCACATCAAAATACGCTTCCCCGGTCAGGTATACATCCCGGCTGTTCCCGGAGAATATCGGGGGATAATCCAGCTTGCTGTTGCTGTTCAAAATAGCGGTGGTGCCGTCAGGCAAACTGATCACCTGGCGTACCGGCGAAGGAGCATGGTCCGCCGCCAGCGATGGTGCAGCCTGCTCTTTCCCGCTTCGTTGCCACCAGGCCAGCACCAGGCAGGTAAATAATACCGCCGCTATTTTTAAAGTTCTAATCAGCAGCTGATAGCGTTTTTTGTGATGCAGCCTGTTGTAGTCCGGTTGCTGCGTGGCCGCCCTTTCCCGGATGCTTGCATAGATCTTTTCTTTATCCGCCTTTCCGGATGGCTGATGTTCCGGTGATATCTTATCCCATAACGTCATCATTTCTTCGCTCACCAGGTCGTTCTCAGACAGCTGCGACATCAATTGCCAGAATTCGGTCAATTCGCCCTTGCTGCAATTGTTCTGCAAATACTTTTCGAACAGATATTTTAACCTGATAGGATTGGATGACATAAATATAAGACTGCTAAAAAATGGAGGTAGTACTATCGGCCATCCGGATTTTTTTTTCCGGGGAAGAAAGACAGTCAGGAGGAAAAATAAATACCGAGCGCTATCAGCGGTTCGATATCATTGTTTTTCAGGTGGTGGCGAATGGATTTCAGGGCTTCTGCCATGCTGTTGCGGACGGTATGGCGGGATAGGTTCAGTTGCCTTGCTATCTGGTCATGCGTTAATCCTTTTTCCCTGCTGAGCGTGAAAATAAGGCGGCGCTGGGGTGATAACTGCAGAATAGCCTGCTGGAGTATGGTCTTTGATTCGCCGTCCAGCAGCCGGTGATCGGCGCCACGGGTTTCTTCCGCTTCCATTTCACGGGCAACGATCCGTTTCAGCTGCTCGTCGCGGCTGGCTATCTTGAAAAAATCCATGGCCTTGTTGTAGGCTACCTTTCGCAGGAAGCTGTCCAGGTGGTGGATGTTCAGCAGCAACTCCCTGCCCGTCCATAACTTCAGGAAAATGTCTATCACCATCTCTTCCGTTATCTCCGGGGATTTGATGATCCGGATCAGGTAGTTGTACAACTTCGCCCAGTACAGGTCATAAAATTGCCTGAACGCACGTTCGTTTCCCTCAGCGATCTGCAGCAGGAGCTCTTTTTCGATATCGGCGGCATGGGATGGCAAGTCTGTAATTTTGATTGATATGGATCAAAAGTAGCAATTTCCTTGCAATCCCGCCACTACACGCTTAAATCTCTTCGCTATTAGCGGGCCAAGCCTTTTTAATTTGCTCCGCACTTTCTCAAATTTCAAAACGCTACGCAGAATAACAAAAAGAATATCGCACAACATTGCATATAAATTTTATTATATGTATCTTTAGCGCAAGCACTAAAAAAACGAGGTATCAATCAACCATCCTATGCCTACAAAAAAATGCTTTCTTTTCATCGCTTTTGCAGCAGCCACCTGCATTTCCTGCAAATCTACCGAGCTGGTCTATATTAATGTATTGCAACCGGCGCCCGTAACCATACCGCCCTATATTAAAAGCCCCGGCGTCGTGAACAGGACCACCGTTACCTCGCAACATAAAGCAGTGGACGTAGTTGACAAGATATTCAGCCTGGAAGGCAAACAGCTTGACAAAGAAGGCGCGCAAAGCAGCGTAAACGGACTTACCGGCGAACTCCTGAAGAACAACCGGTTCAGTGATGTGAAAACCCTGGGTGAGCTGGATCTGACCGTCAATGTTCCGGGACTCTTCTCCCAGCCGCTCTCCTGGGAAACCGTAGACAAAATTTGCCGGGAAAACCAAGTCGACGCCCTCTTCTCGCTGGAGCTTTTTGACACCGCTTCAAAGCTCAGCTATACCACTGCGCCAGTTTCGCTGAAAACACCGCTGGGCAAGGTTCCCGGCATAGAGCACCGGGCCAGCATGCTTACCACCGTGAAAACAGGATGGAGAATATACGATCCCGCCAGCAGGGTTATCCTCGATGAATTTCCGCTTGCCAGGGACCTTACTTTCTCCGGAAGAGGCATCAACCCGGCCGCGGCGGCCGGCGCACTGATCAACCGCAAAGAGGCGGTAAAAGAAGTGAGCGTACAGGCTGGGCAGGAGTACGCCATGCGAATCATTCCTTACCGCACAAGAGTGATACGAGACTATTACGTAAAAGGCACCGACAATTTCAGAACAGCCCGGCGTAAAGCGCAAACCGGCAACTGGGACGGCGCAGCCGAGCTATGGAAGAAAGAAACCACCAACCCCAGCAGCACCGTGGCCGGCAGGGCCTGCTACAATATGGCCATCATCTGCGAGATTAACGGCGAGCTGGATCTCGCCATCAAATGGTCGCAGAAAGCTTATGAGGAATATAACAACCGCCTTGCGCTGAACTATATCCGGTTGCT
>JBQCFV010000604.1:0-5849 GCA_051958695.1 Chitinophaga sp.
CTTGAAACGGCGATCAAAGGGATGGAATCGGGCGGCAGTGTGAGCGAAGGTGAACTGGAGCTGCAGGTGGCCGCTGTAAACCAGGCCATTGATGCCTTTAAGAACAGCCGGTTGTATAATCTCTCGCCCGGTGCGCAGCAATTTGTTGCCGACCTGAAGGCCAAAACGCAGGAGTTTACTTTATTGCTGAACGATGCGGCGAAGTGGGGCAATCACAAAGACCAATACCCCGTTGAAAGCAGGGAGATCCTGCAAAATGCCATTGCCTCCTTATACACATTGGTGGAGAATATTTTATCAGGATCTATAACGAACGCTACGCAGGCCTTGTTCGACGATGCCATGCAGACCGCCGCTGCAGCCATGCAAAAGGTGGAAGATTCGAAATGGAAAGAGGATAATATTATATGGAACCTGTTTGTGGACGGAAATAATGGCGGCTATATCGATTTTGGTTATAGCCCGGACTATGTGAAGTTTGGGGACGCCAATAAACAGGCGTTTACAGTTGAGCTTTGGGTAAACGTAACATCCTATTGCAACGTGCCAGGCCAGGATAACAGTACCTTTTTGTCTACAATGACGCAACAGGACTACTGGAGCGGCTGGAGGGCACAGGACCGGAAGAAGGGTTTGCAAAGAACAATGGTTGCCCACTGGCAGGACGATGGTCCGTCAAACCCGCAAATATGGGAGCCCGGCTGGAAAAAATCCGATAACTGGACGCTCAATCGCTGGACACATTATGCTTTCCTGTTCAGAGATGAAGGATTGCCTGGTTTTGATACCCCCACCGATGTTAAATGTTATTCAATGATCGACGGCCAAAGGCAGGGGGAGATCATCAGGGTAGGTGAGCGTTGGAGGACCTACATCAGCGACAACAGCGTCAAGTACCAGGTGCATATGACCGGGTTCTGCTCCCTGGATAACAACGGGAACAGGCAGGAGGCTTTCTCTGGCTATATCAGGAAAATAAGGATATGGAAAACGAACCGCACGGAAGAGCAGGTGAGAAATTCTTACCTGGGTGTGGCTACGGATGTGACCGAAAATAACAGCAACCTGGTGGCGGCATGGGATTTCGAGGTACGCGGAAGCAAGCCGGCCGGTACTGAGATCACAGATTTGACCGGAAAGCACATTGCCACGCTCAAAGGTGCTTTCAAATGGGTAGAATCAACAGAAGTGCCACAATAGCCAGGTCTTTCTGTATCGTCCTGCGAAAAGTTGAAGATAATTTGATGGTCCCGGTTACGGTTTCGTGACCGGGATTTTTCTTTACAGGAGCTCAGGGGGCTGCTTTACAGCCAGCAATGGCGGCCTTTTTTGTTTTGGGAAAATGTAGCGTCTTTGAAATAGCTACAACTTACACTGCACCCTTTTGATACCGGGGAGCATCTCGTTCAGCTGAAATTCCGCCCTTGCTTTGGTGAGCTTTCCCGGATCGTTTTTGTATTTTGTTTCGATTTCGTTCCAAAGGTCTTCCAGCCGTGTATATTCGGCAACCTTGTTTTCCCAGCATTGTCTTCGCTGCGTGACCCTGACCATTTGATTCTGCGACACTCTTCCATGGGCGATATCTTCGTCGAGTACACAAAGTTTGTGTTCCAGCTCCCTTCTTTCAATGGCAAAAGACATCATCGGGTTGTACATCGCGGAAAGGCTGTACATGTCGGCTTCGTTGGACGCCCTTATTTTTTGGTACTGCAGTGTTTGGAGCACTTCTTTTTCTTTTTGCGCGGCTTTCAGCTTATAGGCGGTCCATTCGGCTTTTTTGGATGCGCAGGGGCCGGAGGACATGTTCTGTCTGCTCAGTTTTTCTTCCAGTTCCCTTTCCCGTAATGTGACCTCATCCACGGCCGCGGGAACATTTTCTTCCTCCATTACAGAAAATAAAGCAGTGGAGAAACCAAGCCCGCCCGGGCCGAACTTTTCTCTTTCACGCCCGGCCATAGTAAATTCCGATCCGCGGGTATGCCCCAGCACCAGGTAATAACCCGCATCAGTTTTGATATGCCCGAGCCCATAAGCGCCTAAATGGTCCCTGATCGTCAGTTCTTTCGGATAGTCGTCGCCGGCCAGGAACAGGCTCGCTTTGCCGTCGTCAGTGACGTATTCCCTTGCCTTGATATGCCCGTTCAGGAATTCCCGGAAGCTGCCTTCCTTGAGATGCAGTATTTTCTGGTCCATCACCTCGTCCATCTGGTTGCGGTGAGTATTGCCCGTGATAACATAATGTTTGATCACCGCCGGGCGGCTGGCATGATCTCTTTCTTCCCTGTTGAAATAGCGGAATTCCACTCCTTTTTTTGTAAACAGCATAAACTGGAAGCGCGGGTCGAGGATGTCAAAATCACATTTGCACTGCGCATCGTAAAGCGGAACAGCGCCGGCAAACCCTGATTCGCTGTTGATCACAAAGCAGCAATTGATCACGTGGCCCTGTATTTCGCCGAGGATGAAGAACTTTTTGTCGAAACACACCGTCTGTTTCGGCCCTATCGTTTTTTTCCTTTCAGGGTATTGCAACGAGGCGGGGATAAGCTGCGGGGCCGGCCCCTGGCCTGTCCACCAGCTGCCGCTTTTTACCGTATCCTTTTGGGGAATTACACGCTGCGCAGATACGGCCGCGGAAAACAGCGAAAAACTGAGGACGTATGCGAATGTTTTTTTCATCAGGGTTGTTTTACAAATTCCACTCTGCGGTTTTGCGCCTTGCCTTCGGGGGAATTATTATCTGCAACAGGCTGCGACGATCCCTCGCCGGCCGTGGTCATCCGGCTGCCGTCGATCCCGAAAGTGTGGCTGAGATAACTTTTTACCGATGCAGCGCGCTGCTCCGACAATTTTTGATTGGTTCCTGCATTGCCGGTGTTGTCAGTATGCCCGATTATCCGGACTTTCAGTTGCGGGTTTTCCTTCAATACGCCGGCAATCTCTTTTAATATGCCGTGAGATTCGGAGCGGATACCGGCCGACCCGGTGTTGAAGTAGATCCCGGAAGTGGAAAATTTTCCTTCCGTGATCAGCTTATGTCTTGTATCGGGATCGCCCACCGCAACGCGGATATTGGAGATGAAAAAATATTCGCCCGCTTTGCTCTGCCTTGTGCAGAACACGAGCTTGTTATAGTTGCCGTTGGCGGCGAAAGCCTGGGGGATGTCCCAAAGTTTGGTTTCCCCCGCATAAACGCGCAGCCGCTGCTTTTGCCGCCAGAACGCCATATGCACTTTATGCCTGTTTTTGTTGAACGCTTCCACCGTATTGGTCTTGTTGGTCATTGTCAGTTTTCCTTTTTCGTACACGGAAATGGCCGTACGGCCGACAGGTTTGGAGCTGGCGTCCTGCGGATGCAGTTCCAGCCTGACCCCGGAAAGGGTCGGCCTGCCGAAATGCACCCAGTTGGTAAAATCGTTCCTGCTGCGGGATTCAACGATGCAGATAAAAAGCGCGTCGTTGTAGAAGCCGTAAGAAGGGGTAACGTCCAGGTCAAATTCAACGGTAGCATTTTCCGGGATGGAGTTGATGAAGTCGGGCGTGAAGGCACCTTTGCCTGTAAAGGCCAGCCAGTGGGTTTCTTCTCCGTTCGTCGTCATGATTTCGCCGGTAGCGTTGGTATTCCATCTGGCGGGGAAGTCACCCACGGCGTCCTGCATAAAATCTTCCATTACGATCACTTTGCTGCCGGGAATGAAATCGAATTTGGAACTGGCGGAAAAACCGCCGGTCGATTCATCCCGGCCGCCGGACGGAGCGCTTCCATTCCCGGCATCCTGCCTGCCGTTCTTTTTCTTTTTCCCGCTAAATATGCCTTCTACTTCGTCGAGACCTTTGTCGATTGCCTTGTCTGTTTTTCTATCCACCCGTTGGTTGGCTTTACGTTCTATCTTCTTGCCGAGTTTGTCGATAACAGACTGCGCCTGTAAAATATTGCATACCGCAATCAGTAAAATGAAGGACAATATTGTTTTCATTGGTTTTTGTATTTAGGGTTTGTAGAAAAACCGGCCGTCATGAGTTTCCCCTGCAACAGCGCGCAATGGTAAAGGGAGCTGCAGCGGCAGGCGGCCAATGTTATTTCACAAAGGTTTTAAATGCCGTCAAGAATGACAATTACACATTCGGGTAGCGGAAGATCATGGATGCGGGGGAAGGGTTACAGGATTTTATGTTTCAATGCTTTGGCAACGGCTTCCGTGCCGCAATTGACATGGAGTTTGCGGTAGATATTCTGAAGATGTTTTTTTACCGCGTCGATAGTGATGCCGGTAGCGGCGGCGATCATTTTGTAGGAATTTCCTTTCACCAGCAGATCGAGCATCTCTTTTTCCCGGGCGGTAAGATTGAAGGGGTCTTGTGCGGGCACCTGGGACCTGAAATGCTGAAATACTTTCTGCGCAACAAAAGGGCTCATCGGGGCGTGGCCTTCCAGCACCTCGTGCAGCGCCTGTACCAGTTTCAGGGGCGCCGTATGTTTTAACAGGTAGCCGTCGGCCCCGGCGCAGATGGCGTTGAATATCCGGTTGTCGTCGTCAAAAACGGTATGGATCACCACCTTAGTATCGGGCAACGCGGATTTGATGATCCGGGTGCCTTCGATGCCGCTGACGCCCGGCATGTCGATGTCCATGATCACCAGGTCGGGGAGAAGCCCGGAGGCATGCGTTGCGGCATCGTTGCAATGATCGAATGAGCCGACCACCATAAACCCGCTGTCGCCCGAAAGCAGCAGCTCCAGCGACTGCCGCAGGCGGAGATTGTCTTCATATAGAATCAGTTTGGCCGGCATTTGGCATAAAATTAAGGATGCATTTCATGAAAATTGACTACACAATCGGGTACCTCATTCTCACAAACGTAATTCGAGAAAAATGGACGCGCCATTACCCGGGCTGCTTTCTATACTCAAATGGTCTTTCCAGACGGCAGCCCGCTGCTGCATATTCGACAATCCATTCCCATATTGCGCCTGCGAATAATTGAACCCGATGCCATTGTCTTCCACTTTCATAGTTAACTTATTCCCTTCAGACAACACTTCGATGGATGCCGTGGTAGCCTGGGAGTATTTCACCAGGTTATTGACGGCCTCTTTGAAGATGAGGTAAAAATCCCTTCGGCGCTCCATCGTCATGCCGATGTTATCGGCGTTATCGGGGAAGTTCAGCGTGTAATTGATATTTTTTCCGTCCAGCATATCGGCGGCATATCGTTTCATGCGGATGAAAAGTTGCTGCAGATCGTCGTACCTGGGATTGATATTCCATACGATATCGTTGAGGTCTTCGCTGACGCGCTGGATGTCTTCCCCCGCTTTGTCCAGGTATTCGGACGCCAGTGCGGGCCGTGATGTGTTCTTTTTGGCCAGTTCGTTCAGGATGTGGATATTGCTAAGGGAGGAGCCGATATCGTCGTGAAGATTTTTGGCGATGTCGTTCCTCACGGTGAGCAATGCCTGCTGTTCGTTGATCTTTCTTTTCAGTTTATACCGGTTGAAAAGGAACCAGATGATGACCAGCATCATGATGGCGCCTGCGATCAGGGCGTTGCCGAGCAGGTTCGATTTTTTGAGGGCGGCTTCCTGCAGATCTTTTTCCTTTTGCGCCAGCAGCAGCGCCTGTTGCTGGTTTTGAACGGTAAGATTTTGTTTTTCGAGGTCTTCCTGTTGTTGCAGGATCTTTATTTTCTGCAGTTCCCGCCCGCGGGAAAGCAGGTCTATTTCGTTTTGTCTTTGCTGAGCTAAAAGAGCGTTCCCCGCGGCCAGCGCTTTTTGTTTCTCTGTTTCCAGTTCCTGGATGCGGCGGGCATTAGCCAGTTGTTTTATTTCATTGTCTTTTTTCTCTGTT
>JBQCFV010000605.1:0-5188 GCA_051958695.1 Chitinophaga sp.
AAGCACCTGCAGGGTACAGGTAACCAGCAACGAGCTGGGGCGTGTATCCAGCATCGACACGGAACGCGGCACTGATTTTCCTTACGCGCGGACCATTAATCTCACTTTAAACCTGGGCTTTTAATGAAAAAGTTATGCTTAATATTGGCCGGCCTCATGGTGCTGCTTTCCGGTTGCGTGAAGGACTGGCTTGACCTCGAGCCAAAGTCGGAAGTATCCGCGAACGTGCTTTTCAAAACACCGGAAGGTTTTTCAATAGCGCTCAACGGCATCTATACCAATCTCTCTTCCACTACCTTATATGGCGCAGAGCTTACGCATGGTATGGTAGACGTGCTGGGCCGCTGTTACGATCTGAAGAACACCATGTACGACCCGCTGAAAAATTACGATTACGTATCCAGCGGCATGGAGCAGCGCATTAATTCCGTCTGGGCGCTTGCTTACAGCACGATCGCCAATTGCAACGCGCTGCTGGAAGAAATGAATAAAAAGGACCCCACGTTCTTCAAACCGCATGAGCGCGCCAGGCTGGAAGGCGAAGTGCTTTCGCTGCGCGCCTTGCTGTATTTCGATCTGCTTCGCCTGTATGCGCCTGCGCCGGTAGTGCAGGACGCGGCCGCCATCCCGTATTATACGGAGCTCTCGCATGTGCCCAGGCCGGAAAAACGCACCAGCGAAATATTGCAGCTGCTCATCGCGGACCTTACGCGCAGCAAAACGCTGCAGAAAGAGCTCGATACCCGCCCGGCGGACAAGAGGGACTTTAATGAGTTCCGGTTCCGCTTTTACGAGGACGAGACCTTCTTTGGTTCCGGGAAAAGAGGCTTCCGCATGGGATATTTTGCGACCACGGCGCTGCTCTCGGGCGTTGCGTTATACGCAGGCGACGATCAGCTTGCTTACGAAAATGCGATGGAAGTGATCAACGACAGAACGGCGGAAGACGAGCCGACCATTTCCTTTACGCCGGCTACGGTGATCGATGTGGGCGTGTACGACCGGCTGCTGTCCGATGATATCATTTTTGCGCTGTACCGGATAAAATTCGAGGACGAATTCAACAACGTCATCTTTCTGCTGCCCAATACCGCCGCCATCTTTGGCAGCGACCTGAATTCCGATTACAGGAAAAAATGTTACCTCACCGCAGACGGGAGGCAATTGATGAAGTTTGACGTGGAGCAGGACAGGGAAGGGTTTATTACTTCCGCGATTCCCGTGTTCCGCCTGAGCGAATTATATCATATCGCCGCCGAAACGTTGTACGATACTGATCCTGACGGCGCCCTGGCGCTGCTGAATACCCTCCGTGCAAAGCGGGGCTGTACTGTCCCGCTTTCTGCCATCGCCTCCAAAACGGCGTTCCAGGATGCGATCATCAACGACGCCCGCAGGGAGTTCGTGGGAGAAGGTAAATTGTTTTTCCTCTACAAACGGCTGAACAGGACGATACTGGACGAATATGGCGGCAACCAGACGCTGACCGAGAAATTCGTATTGCCTGTAACCGAAAGATAGTTGTCAATGAGAAAAAAATTCCGACGCATGAAACGTTTATCTGTCATCGCCGTACTATGCTGCTGGTTAATCAGCTGCAGCAAGGATGCGGTGGACCAATACGGAGAAATAAACTACGTGTACCTGGCCGACGACAGCACGGACATCAATGAGGTGACGCCCATTGAATATTCCTTTGCCTTCCACCCGGGAGCGGAGAAGGATACCGTGCCGGTGCTGATAAAGCTTATCGGCAAACCGGGCGGCCTGGACCGGCCGGTGGCCCTGACGATAGACGCCGCGAACACCACCGCCCTGGAGGGCGATTACCAGCTGCCCGATCCCCTGGTGTTTCACGCAGGACGGGCTTTCGATACCATTGCGCTCGTGCTGCATAATTCCGAACGCCTGAAGACCGGGAAATTCAAGATCCGGCTCATGCTGCAATCAAACGAGCATTTCCAGCTCGGGCCGCCGGACAACCGGTATATCGATATTACTTTTTCCGACATGATCGCCCGCCCGGGATGGTGGGACGAAGTGGTGGAAAGGAATTTCCTGTCGGTATACTCCGATGCCAAATACCGCCTTTTTATCGAGGCCACGGGCATTGCCGACATGACCGGCCTGTCAGAGTCCGAGCAGCGCGCCTATGCGGTCATCTTCCGCGATTTCCTCGCCCGCGGCCGCGAGAACGGGGAAGTGTATGAAGATGAAAACGGTTTGATCAATGTTTCGCCTAATTTATACTGATACCAATGAAACAAATAAAACTATATAGCCTCGTCGCCGTATTGTTCCTGCTGGCTTCCTGTTACAAGGACAAAGGGAACTACGCCTACGAGGACCTTAACAAAGTAGAGATCGTATTCGAAGGCGGCGGGTTCCTGAGCCCCAGGGCCGCCGATACGCTGCACATCGAGCCGCGGCTTATCTACCGGGGAGATACGCTGCCGGCCGGCGCCCTTGCGGAAACTTTTTCGTTCACCTGGTATTGCAACAACGAAGAGATCAGCACGGGCCCCGTGCTGAATTATGCGGTGCGCGACCTCACCGGCCTGCGGCCTTACGTGAAGCTGAAAGCGGTCAACAAAAACGACGAATCCACTTTCCTGGAAGGGTTTTACGTGGACGCCATTCCTGCTTACCTGACCGGCTGGGTGGTACTGACGAAAAAAGACGGCCGCGGCATCGTCTCTTTTATCGACCCGGTCACGTTCGAAGTAACAGCCGACTTTTATACCACCATTTCCGGGCAGGAGCTCGGCCCTGACGCAGTAGAAGTAAAAGAGCACTGGATGGCCGGTTCCGGGCTGAGCAACCCGGGAAACATCCTCATCGTACGAAACGATCCCGCGGGCAATATCGAGCTGGACGGCATCAAGCTGGGGCCGCTTTACAACACCAATAACTTTTTCCTCGGGAATACGCTTCCCGCGGATTTCCGCCCGCGGGGAGAGTTTTATATGTGGGATTACAGCATGATGCTGGACGATAACGGGAACATATATACGCGGAAGCACACGAATAACGCGTTTTCCCAATCCGGCGTATATCCCAACAAACCCATGTTCATACCCGGGGACGTGAAGTTCGACAAAGGATGGACCGGCACTTACCTGAGCGGGCAGACCATCCTCTACGACAAAACGAAAGGCCGGCTTTTCATCGGTTCGGACCACGGTCTTGTGCTGCCGGTCAATTATATGCCCGGCCCTCCCTTACCTCCCGGCGCCACCCTCATCAACGCGATGGACAAAGAAATGGTGTATGTGGGCAGGCTGCAGCAGGGGCGGTTCACTTCTTCCTACTACCTCGTGTTCTTTGACGGCAACCAGCATTTTGTGCAGAAGATCATGGTGATGGACCAGTTCTATACGATACAGGCGCTGTTTATGTCCGAGAACCCTTTGGGCGCGGGCACCGCCAATGCGGAAAGCGTTTTCTGCCAGCTGCCCCGCATCGACAACTATCTCTTTTATTCCGGCGGCAGCGGCAATAAAACCCTGTACCTCTGGGAGCACGGGCCGTCAAGAAGCTCGGAGTATTTCACTTTTGATTCCCCCATCAGAACGATCACCGCCAGTCAGAACCAGATCATGGGTGTAAATACCCATGATCAGCTGATGGTGGGATTGGAGAATGGTGACGTGTATATCCTCGGCATCCTCTCAGACCAGATCGCCGATCCTTCCCGCCGTTTGATAAAAAAGATCGTGCTGGGAGAAGGCGTGCCGGTAAGCAGCATGTACAAGATGGGATTTGGCTATACTCAAATGTAAACGACATATGCAACAACCAATCATAAAAGCAGAACAGCTCTCGCACCGTTACACCGCGCAATGGGCCATACGTGATATCGATTTTGAAATACCGGTCAAAGGCATCTACGGACTGTTAGGGTCCAACGGATCGGGCAAGTCTACCATGATGAACATTTTGTGCGGCGTGCTGAAACCCACGAAAGGGGATGTTTTCATCAACGGGATCGACATCCGCAAAGACGCGATCACCGCCAAAAGTCTGATGGGCTTCCTGCCGCAGCGGCCTCCGCTGCACATCGACCTCACCATCGAAGAATATCTCACGCATTGCGCGGGATTGCGGCTGATACCGCGTAAGGAACAGGGGCGCGCGGTGGACAAGGCGCTAGACCAGTGCGGGATCACCCATTTCAGAAAAAGACTGATACGGAATTTATCGGGCGGTTACCAGCAGCGCGTAGGCATCGCGCAAGCCATCATTCACAATCCCCGGCTGGTGGTGCTGGACGAACCCACCAACGGCCTCGATCCCAACCAGATCATCGAGATACGCAACCTGGTGAAGGAGATCGCGCGGGAAAGAACGGTGATCCTTTCCACCCACATGCTTTCCGAAGTGCAGGCTGCCTGCAACTACATCCTGATGCTGGCGGAAGGCCGCGTGGTCTTCTCCGGCAGCGTGGAAGAATTTGACCGTTATGCCGCGCCCGGCACCATCGTACTTACGATGCTGGAGCCGCGGGGAGTGGAGGAATTAAAACGCCTGCCGAACGTCGTCGGAGTAGAGCCGCTTGGCACGGCCCGGTACCGGGTGAAAGTAGACAGCGTGGACGACATGCTGGAAACGATCATCGGCCAGAGCGTGCAGAACGGCTGGCGCCTGAGGGAGATCAATGCGGAGAAGAACTCGATGGACACCATTTTTGCCGAACTCTCAAAAAAACACGTTCGTTCCTGAACCCAGACAACCGGGTAATGAAGCCGGCATGATCGTTTTGATCGTCGAAGGCTCCGTGTGCCCCGCAAAAATTAAATGAACAGATGAAACAGATCATAAGAATTGCGCGTACCGAATTGCAGCTGCTTTTTTATTCACCTATCGCATGGCTTATCCTTATTGTGTTCACCATCCAGGCCAGCCTCGTTTTTACCGGCGCCCTGGGCGGCTTCGTGAATTTCAAGGAACTGGGATACGACCTGGAAGGCGTTACGCTGAAATTGTATACCGATCCCTGGCAGGGATTTTATGCGAAGCTGCTCGGATACCTTTACTTCTACATACCCCTGCTCACCATGGGCATGATGAGCCGCGAGCTGAGCAGCGGTTCCATCAAGCTGCTTTATTCTTCACCGATCAGCGATGCCCAGATCATTTTCGGGAAATTTTTGTCCGTTGCGGCCTACGCGCTGCTGATGACCGGCAT
>JBQCFV010000606.1:0-4844 GCA_051958695.1 Chitinophaga sp.
GCAGGCTGATGGAGAAAATACCCAGCTCGTTGGTAGCGGCGCCGGTCCTGGTGCCTTTTATCACGACGGATACACCTGCGAGCGGTTCCCCGTCTTCCCCGGTTACTTTACCGGTGATTTTGACGGCCTGCGCTGCGGATGTGAGGGATGCCAGCATCAGCAGGAGGATAGCGAATGTTGTTTGTTTCATTAGCGTACTTGTGGTTGATATGTTTCGAGATACTTTATTGTATATATGTCTATGGTATGCGTATGCAAAGCGTACAGGTAACGTGGCGTCCTACTTAGTTAATTATTTTAAAAGTGAGTTTCAAGTTAATAATTTATATTTTATAACCACAATACTTTTTAAATAAAATTATTTACTTGAATGGATTAGTGGGAAAATGATAGGTAATTGTTGTTTTGGCGGAGAAATGGGTTAGAAAGTATTGCTATGGGTGGTGGGCATATTTGGAAGAATGAGATATTGGCTTTGGAAGGATGAGGTGCCGGCCTGCTTTCGAATTGAAATGGTTTCGGTGGTATTCATGCAGAATGGGATTGCGCCGACCGGCTCCGGCCGTTTGGACCGTATAATCGTTCCCGGATACGGGATGGAATTTTGTATTTTTAAAGTAATTCCGATCGTTATGAAACAAATTTTCTTATGCCTGCTGGCGTATTTAACTATTTCGAACGCCGCCGCCCAGCAACCGGGCAGGCCGCCGATCATCGGTATCGCCTCGGTGGAGATACAGGTCACCCATCTCGATTCCGCCGTAAAGTTCTACGGCGATTATCTCGGTTACCCGCTTCGCCGCTCGGCGCATTCGCTTATCGCGCAGGTGAATGCACGGCAACGTATATACGTAAAAGACGGTCTGCCGCCTTCGCAGGACGACCGCCTGCTGAGCCTCGCCTTCCAGACCACCGACCTCGCCCGCATGAAGACCTATCTCGCGCAAAGCAGGATCAGGGTGCGGCCTGGCCCCGGTGAAAACGCCATCGCCGTAAAAGACCCGGACGGGCATACCATCCTGTTCGTGCAATTGCCGCCCGCCAAACCGGAAAGTGCCACGGGCATTTCAGACCGCATCCTGCATGCCGGTCTTACGATCGCCGATCCTGTCCGCGCGGATTCCTTCTACGCCGCCATCCTCGGCTTTTCCGAAATATGGCGCGGCGGCGCAACGGACAGCATCACCAGCTGGATCAACATGCGCCTGCCGGAAAGCACCGATTATCTTGAATACATGCTGGTAAAACCACCTGCGAGCCGCCGCCAGCTGGGCTCTGCGCATCACATCGCCCTGATGGTGCCGGACATGCAGAAAGCCGTGGACGCCCTGCGTTTCCGCAACGGTAATGTGCCGTCGCCACGCATCGGCCGCAACAGGCGCTGGCTGCTGAATCTTTTTGATGCGGATGGCACGAGGGTGGAATTGATGGAGCCGTTTACGGCGAGGTAGGGTTATACCAAACAGGCCGGCGATTGCTCCGGCCTGTCATATGTGGGTTAATAAGCGTGCGGGCTATTGCTGCGCCCATGTTTGACGTCTTCCAGCAATTCTTCCGTAAGACCGATATAAGGACTGGTCTGAACCAAATGACCTTTCAGCGTATCCGGAAGATCGTTTAAAGACCTGTCGTCATCGATAATGATAAAATCATCCCTGAAATTATTCATCGCGAACCAATTGACGATTTCGTCCTTACGGCTAAGATTGTGAACGTTCGCAGGAAGGGATTTTATTTTCCCGATGCTGAGGCCTCTTTTTTTGAAAAGCTCCTTCCAGGCTTCGATGCTAAAGCTTGATTTATGCGAAGTGGTGAGCATGATGGTAGCATCTTCAGCAATCAAATGCTGAAGCGCATCGGTCGCTTTTTTGCTGAATGCAGGAAATCCGTCGTTCAGCAATTCAGGGCTTTTCCAGCCCTTGGCAGGAACCATAACACCGTCTATGTCAAGGAAGATTAACATTGCAGTGCGAAATTACATATGATTCCAGCAATTCGGCCAACCGGTCCATCGATATATCATTATAATCAGCATCCAGCCTGTTCAAAATATCGATCCTTTACGGGGTGTCCCAATCGTTCTCGTCGAACTTCACTGATTCCCAGTTTATTGCCACCGTTGCCGCAGTGCCTGCAGATAGTATTGTTTGGATTTCATATTTGGCCAGGCGTGAAGCCAGGTACCTATGATGGCCATCGCAGATCAGACTATTCACTATTTTGATTTCCGTAAACCTGATCCCAGCCAACATCTTCCTGTAAATCCTGTTAATGATCGGTACGCATAATTTTGGCTGGGTACAACGCAAGTCAAATTTATTTTCTGAAACGAACTTCCGAACAATTTCCTTTGTGATGTTTTTCAAAATATTTTGCTTTAGGCGCCAAATATATTTTGCAAAGGAAAAGGCAACGAAATCCGGAGCGAAAGATATTCACATATTTGCGGCTGGAACTCTTTAATTCCCCAACCCCCTGCTCTCCAGCAAAAACTTCACCTCCGGCGCACGCAAACGGAACGCCTTGTACAATTCCATCGGTTCCGCGGTGCCGCCTTTTTCGAGACTGTTGGTGCGGAATGATCTTGCAGTGGCGGGATCAAAGATGTCGCCGGTCTCTTTGAAGGCGGCGAACGCGTCGTTGTCCAGCACTTCAGACCAGATATAGCTGTAATACCCCGCGGAATAACCGCCGGCGAAAATATGCTGGAAATACGTGCTGCGGTATCGCGGCGCGATCTGCGGGATGAGGCCCAGCGAATCCATCTGCTGCTTTTCAAAAGCGGGCACGTTCACTTTGCTGCCTGCCGGCAGCGTATGATAACGCATATCCAGCAGAGAGGCTGCGAGATATTCCACGGTAGCGAAACCCTGGTTGAATTTGGAAGCTTCTTTCATTTTAGCGACGAGCGTATCGGGCACGATGTCGCCGGTTTCATAATGTTTGGCGTACATCTTCAGCACTTCCGGCTCAAACGCCCAGTGCTCCATGATCTGCGAAGGCAGCTCCACGAAGTCGCGCGGAACGGAAGTGCCGGAGAGCGTTTCGTAGCGTACGTTGGACAGCAGGCCGTGCAGCGCGTGACCGAACTCGTGGAAGAAAGTTTCCACCTCGTCCGGCGTAAGCAGCGCGGGCTGGTTGCCGGTCGGCTTGCTGAAGTTGCACACGATGGATACCACCGGCGCAACGCGTTCGCCTTTTTCAAGGGACTGCTTGCGGTAGGACGTCATCCATGCGCCGCCGCGTTTGGACGCGCGCGGGAAAAAGTCCATATAGATCACGCCGATATGCCGTCCGCCCGCTTCTTTTACTTCGTAAGCGGTCACGTCTTCGTGGTATACCGGGATATCTTTCAGCGGCGTGAACGTGATGCCGTACAGCTTTCGGGCCGTGGCGAAAACGCCTTGGCGCACGTTCTCCAGCTTGAAGTAGGGGCGCAGGGCCTCGGCGTCGTAGTTGTATTTTTCCTTTCTTATTTTATCGGCGTAATAGAACCAGTCCCAGGCTTCGAGCTGTTCGTTGCGGCCTTCGCGGTCCATCATTTTCTGCATTTCGGCTGCTTCATTTTTGGCGACGGGCAATGCGGCGTTCCAGAGTTTGGTCAGCAGTTCGTTTGCCTGGGCGGGCGTTTTAGCCATATTTTCTTCCAGCACAAAATCCGCATGCGAGGCGTAACCCAGCAGCGCGGCCTTTTCGGCGCGCAATGCGGCCAGTTTTGAAACGATCTCTTTATTGTCGTGCCCGTTCCCGTGATTGCCGCGGTTGGTGTAAGCTTTGTACATTTTTTCTCGGAGGGCGCGGTTTTGCGCGTATTGGAGGAATGGCATCACGCTGGCGTTGTGCAGGGTGAAGCGCCATTTGCCTTCCTGGCCGGCTTCTTTGGCGGATGCTGCGGCTGCGGCTACAATGGAAGCGGGGAGACCTGCGAGATCTTCCTGCTTGTCCACGATCATTTCAAAGCCGTTGGTTTCGGCCAGCAGGTGCTGCCCGAACTGAACGGTAAGCAGCGAGAGCTCCTTATTGATGCCGCGGAGCTGCGTCTGCTGCGCTTCGCTGAGTTTTGCGCCGCTGCGCACGAACGCTTTGTAGGTCTTTTCAAGCAGGCGCTCCTGTTCCTTCGTCAGCCCGGATGTAGCGCGCTTGTCGTACACGGCTTTTACGCGTGCGAACAGCTGCGGGTTGAGATAAATATCATCGCTATGCTGCGCCATGCGCGGTGCGATCTGCCGGCTCAGGGCTTCCAGCTCGGGGCTGGTGTTGGCGGATGTGAGGTTGAAAAATACGGTAGCGGCTTTCTGCAATTGTTTGCCGCTTTGCTCCAGCGCCGCGATCGTATTATCAAAGCCGGGCGCGCTTTTTTGCGCGGTGATGGCTTTTATTTTTTCCTGCTGCAGCTGCATGCCCGCTTCGAACGCGGGCAGGAAGTGCGCGGGCTGGATGTCCGCAAAGGGCGGAACGTTGAAGTGGGTGCCATACGGCTGCAATAACGGGTTGTTGTCTGCCGGCGCCTGGCCGGATACGGTGCTTGCTGTTGTCATGCTGATCGCTGCTATCAGGTTGCGGGAAATATTTTTCGTCCTCATGGTTTGGTATTTGATCTTGATTCCGGCTAAAACGTAAAAATAGGGGAAATCCATATTCATGCAACGGCCCGCAGGCGGTATGTCGTCTGCGGGCCATTGTAATATTTTGTGCCGGCGGATCAGCGGGTGCGCTTCAGCCTGATCTGCTTTGAATGGGCGGCGGAAATTTTCCGGATCATCACGAGGCTGTCTCCGGTGAATTTGTAACTGTAACCTTGTATCAGCGAGGAAGAGGCTACTTCTATCCCATAAAAGAAAATG
>JBQCFV010000607.1:0-2447 GCA_051958695.1 Chitinophaga sp.
ATCTCGCTGCGCACGCAGGCCGGCTGCGATCTTCAAAGCGTGGGCGAACGGTTCGGGCAGGACAAAAGCCTGCAGCTGCTTTCAGCCGGGGCCGAGTTTATCGGGAAAGGATGGATGCGGCAGGAAAACGCCTCGCTCATGCTCACGCGCGAAGGGAAGTTTTTCGCGGACGGTATCGCGGCGGCGATGTTTTTTTGATTATACCAACCCCTTCTCCAACTCCAGGAATGCTTCTTCCGTATGCAGCTGCTCCCATAAAATGCCGTAGATCTTCTGCGCAATAGGCATGTAAGCCCCGATCTCCTGGTTGATCTCAAAAATGCAGCGGCTGGCGTAATATCCTTCCGCGATCATGTTCAGCTCCAGCTGAGCGGCCTTTACGCTGTACCCTTTGCCGATCATGTTACCGAACGTGCGGTTGCGGCTATGGAGGGAATAACAGGTTACCAGCAGGTCGCCGAGATAGGCGCTGGCGTTGTAATTGTGCGTTACGGCCTCTTTACCATGACCCGCCTGGAACTGCTCATATTTCTCCAGGAACTCCTGCATTTCGCGGAAGCAGTTGGTGATGAACACGCTCAGGAAATTGTCGCCGTACTCGAGACCGTGCGCAATGCCTGCGCCAAGCGCGTAAATATTTTTGAGCACGGAAGCGAACTGTACACCGTACAGGTCTTTATTGACGATGGTTTGCAGGTAGCTGTTGTTAAAACGCGCGGCCAGCTCTTCCGTGCGGTCCGCATCAAGACCGGAAAAAGTGAGATAGGAAAGTTTTTCGTTCGCTACTTCTTCCGCATGACAGGGCCCGGTGATAGTGAAATAGTTTTCGATGGGCAGGCCGAACTTGTCCGCAAGATATTCATTGATCAGCTGGTTGGTGCCGGGCACGAGACCTTTGATGGCGGACACCACCCGTTTGCCTTCGAAAGCGTTGGGGGGAAGGGCTTCCAGCACCTGCCGCAGGAACGCGGAAGGAACAGCCAGTATCAGCGTATC
Organism: Chitinophaga sp.; assembly: GCA_051958695.1. Taxonomy (GTDB): domain Bacteria; phylum Bacteroidota; class Bacteroidia; order Chitinophagales; family Chitinophagaceae; genus Chitinophaga. The sequence goes on from JBQCFV010000607.1 coordinate 997, forward strand.
GCTTGCTTTTACGACCTCTGAAAGATCGTTGTTCGTTTGCAGCAGCCTGTTGTCGAAATATACCGATGCGAGGTAATGTTTGTTGTGATGACGCTGCTGCAGATGACGGATCGTTTCTTCGTTGCGTATCCACCAGTGAATGCTCTGGTTGTTGTCCGTAAGTATCTTGGCAATGGCCGTGGCCCAGCTGCCGCTCCCGATAATTCCAGTATGATGTACCATGCTCAACGTTTCCTCATTTTTTTTGCAAAGTACGCAAATTCATGGGGACAATAAAAAAGGGACGCACTGCAAAGCGCGTCCCTTCCGTTATTTTGAATGATCATTTCGCCGCTTCGAACAGCTGGTTCTTCGGTACCACCTGTACTTTCTTGCCGTTCTCCAGCAGGCGCGAAACCGCCGTGTACGGGCCGCTGACCACCTCCTGCCCTTCTTTCAGGCCGGACGTGATCTGGATGTTGTTATCGTCCTGTATGCCCACGCTTACTTCGGCCATTTTCACCGTATTATCTTTTTGCAGCAGGAACACCACTTCCGTAAAATCGTGATTCGCAACGTCTCCACCAGGAGCGCCATCACCGCCGCCGGGGCCGGCTTTTTTCGCCGTATCCGCCGGGTTGCGCGTGGTTACCGCGTTGAGCGGGATGGACAGTGCCAGCTTTTCCGTACGCGTTTGTATATCTACGTTCGCGCTCATGCCAGGCCTGAAAGGGAACCTGCGCGGGTATTTCGGATCGATGAGGTCTGCGTAGGAAGAAGGCAGGATGCGGATATGCACCACGTAATTCGTCACCTGCTCGGCGGACGAGGTGGATGCGGTGGCCGTAGCCGCGCCTTTGCTGGAGCTGGCGATCTGCGTTACCACGCCTTTGAATTTGCGGTTCGTATAAGCGTCTACTTCAATGAGGGCGGAGTCGCCGTATTTTACTTTCGGTATATCGTTCTCACCCACGTCGACCTGTACTTCCATTGTTGCCATGTCTGCAATGCGGAGCATTTCCGTACCGGTCATCTGCGCGGTACCTACCACCCGTTCGCCTTTTTTCACGGAAAGCAGGGACACGGTGCCGCCCATGGGCGCGAGAATGGTGGTTCTGCCGAGGTTCTTGTTGGCTTCGGTAAGATTGGCCTGCGCGCTGGACACGGCGAACTTCGAACTGTTGATCCGCTGCAGCGCGGCGTTGTAATCCGATTGCGCGGCTTTAGAGGTGGCTTCCGCGGTCTCGAACTCTGCGCGGGAGATCACTTTCTGTTTGAGCAGTTCGGAGTTGCGGTCGAATGCGGCCTTGGCCTGGTCAAGGCGGGCCTTGAAAGCGCTCAGCGCAGCGTCGGCGTTGGCCAGCTCGGCCTGCGACTGGCTTACGGCAGCGGCCGCACGGTCTCTCGCAGAACCGTAAATATCGGCATATATGCGTGCCAGCACCTGCCCCTTCACCACGGAATCGCCCTCT
>JBQCFV010000608.1:0-2014 GCA_051958695.1 Chitinophaga sp.
TTTCATCCTGATCTGCCTTTCGGCGCGGTTCATGGAGATGGCTTCCAGCAGCGAGTCGATCATCGATGCATTGTCGTACGGATTGGTGAGCACGGCGTTGGGCAGCTCTACCGATGCGCCCGCAAATTCCGACAGTACCAGCACGCCCGCGGAATCGGGGTTGAGGCCCTGTACGGCGACGTATTCTTTCGCCACGAGGTTCAGCCCGTCGCGTAGCGGCGTGATCCAGGCTACATCGGCAACGGCGTAGTATGCCAGCACTTCTTCGAACGAGAACGAGCGGAAGAAGAAATGAATGGGCACCCAGTCGATGGTGGAATATTGCCCGTTGATCTTGCCGATCAGCTGCTCCATTTCCTGCTGTACCTGTTCGTATATTTTCATGCCGCTGGCAGGCGGTGTGCAGATGTTGATCAGCTCTACCTTCCCGTGCATGTTGGGATGCTGCTCAAGGAACTGGTGGAACGCTTTGAGCTTTTCCAGCGGGCCCTTCACATAATCCAGCCGCTCGATGCTGAGGATGGTCTTTTTGCCGGTAGTGGGCTTTTTGAGCTGCGCCACATGCGCCTGCACGGAGGGTTTATCCATCAGCTCGCGGATATAGTCCACGTGCACGCCAACGGGATTTGCGCCCAGCCGTACTTTGCGGCGGCCGGTGTCTATTTCGCGCGTCATTACGCCGGTGCCCATCGCGCAGCTGTATGTGAGGAAGCGCGGTGCGGCGTTCACCTGTTCGGTGATCTTCACCGGCATCAGGCTTTTTACGACGTCCACGAAGTTCTCCACGTAACGCGGGATGTGAAAGCTCACATAATCGCATTGCAGCAGGCTATGTATGATCTCGCTGCGCCAGGGTATAATGTTGAACGTATTGGCGGCAGGGAAAGCGGTGTGATGGAAGAAACCGATCTTCAGGTCGGGACGGAGCTGACGGAGATAACCGGGCACCATCCAGAGATTGTAATCGTGTATCCATACCATCGCGTTCGGTTCCGCTTCCGCGGCGGCTTTTTCCGCGAAGATGCGGTTCACTTTCAGGTAATGTTCCCAGTGTTCGTGGTTGAACTGCACCTTGTCGATAAACGAAAAAATGGCGGGCCAGAACGCTTCCTTTGAAAAGAGTTTGTAGAATATATCGACGTCTTCTTTTTCCAGCATTACGGGACTGGCCTGCAGATGCGGGTAATTTTCGCGGTCGATATGGAAATTGGGCGCTTCTTTGGTTTGTCCTTCCTGCGCTATCTGCCAGGCGATCCAGAGGCCGGGCCTGCCGGTCTTGAAAAAGCTGGTAAGCGTAGGCAGAATGCCGTTCGGGCTTTTGGGCGAGCGGCGTACTTTGCGGCCATTTTCTTCCACCGTTTCGAACGGGAAGCGGTGATACAGCCTCACCAGCTGGTCGGACGAATCTTTGTCGGCGGAGCTTTTCTTTGGCAGTTTTTTATAGAAGGGCCTGAAAGAATCAAAATGGTCTAATGCTTCGAGAATACCGCCTGCGCCGGCCGTATCGGAAATGTACACGTCGCTCAGCTCCTGCGCCGCTTCCGTAAGCGCTTCTTCCGCCTCGCCCACGATCACGCCGCGAAAGCCGCGTCCGTAAAGGGAAAGATCGTTCAGCGTATCGCCGGCCACCAGCACTTTTTCCTGCGGTACCTGTAAAAAGTCCACGAGGTGCTGCAGGGTGGTGCCTTTGTTCACGGAGCGCGGTAATACGTCGAGATATTTGCCGGCGGAAACGATAATATCGCAGCCGAGCTTTGCCTGCAGGCGGTTTACCTGCGACTGTATGCGGTCGTCGTCAAAGAAGAACGAGCAGCGGCGCTGTTGTGGCACGGTTTGCAGGCGGATGCCCTTTACGTCTTTCAACGCTTCCATCACGGCCTTTTTACCGGGCCATTTCAGCTCGATGTTGTTTTGAATGGGCTGCACGGGGCGGAGGGTATGACCGTCCAGCACGGTAGCGCCAACGTCGCAGATGATGTAGTCAGGCCTGGGGATCACGGGGTCGCTAAGCAGC
>JBQCFV010000609.1:0-3439 GCA_051958695.1 Chitinophaga sp.
TAGGGCCGCTGTTGGGGAGGTCGGACGTCATGTCAACACCGAGTGAACGGAACCAGTTGCCGTTCTTGTCCATCGCGCGGGGAATAAGCGTGTCCGCCCGCGGGTCTTCCATGTTGTTCGCGCCGCTGGGTGCACCGGTATAGTTTTTTGTCATATAGTCAATTTACAGCTTGGTCACCCTTGCAGAAGTGGACACGTTCTGGTATTGAAGCGAGGCCTGGGCGTTGGACGATACGTCCACCTGGTCTATATATTGCATCACGGTACTTTCGGCGGCCGTTTGGGGCGCTTTGGAGAGCGCGTCGAGCACCGCCTGCGGATCGTAGCTGGCTTTTTTGGTCGTGTGGTTCAGGAAACGTGCTTTAAGGCCCCAGGCCAGGCGTATCCAGGCGTCTACATCGCCGTTGTTGAGAATGTCGCCTTTGGCCAGCGGAGGCGCGGCCGGGCCCTGCGTTTTTTGCAGGTCGGCGATACCTTCGTCCAGCAGCGCGAGCACTTTCCCCTGGATATATTCCCCGTCGTCGAATTTCGGGGTCAGTATCTCGGCATTATCGAACTCATCGTAAGGCAGCATGCCATAAAAGTCGGCCAATGTGCCGAACCCCCATGCCTTGATGATCTTGGCTGCGCCCACGTAATGCCAGGCTTCCACCCTTTCGGCGGCGGCTATCGTGGGGGCTACGTTCACGCCGGCGTTCACATACCAGCTTTGCCAGGGCCAGTTGGCGCTGCTGGTATTGGAAAACCAGCGGGTGAGGTTCCAGTTGTTGGTATTGAACGCGTAGGTAACGGCGATCTGTTGCGAAATAAATGCAGCGCGTGTTCCGGCGCTTTCATAACCGTCTATGAACTGCGCGATCAAAGGCGGCAGCCGTTGTTCCGCCGTGGGTACGGTGGAGTTGGCGCTGGTCGGGGTATCGTTGATGTCCACCCATTTTTTACAGGATGTAAAAAAGAGGGTAAGACCTATGCAGAGAAATATTCTTTTCATTACTGTCATGTTTAGAATTTGAGATTTAAACCGATCGCAAAGCCGGAAGTGGCGGGCACGCCGGCATAGTCGATGCCAACGGAGCCGGAGCCTACAACGCCCGCGCCCGCGGCGCTGGTTTCAGGGTCCATGCCGGAGTAATTGGTGAACAGTATGAGGTTGGTGCCGGTTGCGGTGATGGTCGCATCTTTCAGCCAGGGCAGGCTTGTTAAGGTGCCCCTCGGCAGGGAATAGGCCAGCGACAGGGAGCGCAGGCGCAGCCAGTTTACTTTTTCGATGAAGTAAGGCGCGTGTTTCAGGTAATAGTCGGTATAAAACTTCTCATCTGCCACGATCGTTTTTGTAACCGGTTTGTATGTGTCGCTGGCGGCGTCCAGCGTAACACCGGTCATAGTGATCTCCTGGCCCCTGTTCTCTGTTTTTTTGCTGAGGCCGTAAGTCGTCAGCAGCCATTCTGTACCGTTGTATATATCGCCGCCAACGCGGAAATCCCAAAGGAAGGAAAGGTTGAAGCTCTTGTAGCTGAAGCTGTTATTCAAACCGCCGAGCAGCTTGGGCTCGCGGTTACCCACCAATAAGGTGGCATTGTTGTCCGTAACCGGGTAGCCGTCTTCGTCGAGGATAAAGTTACCCTGCTCGTCCGTTTTCCATTTGGTGCCGCTAAGCCCCATGAAGTAACCGTCGCCGAAAGAAGCCGCTTTGGCGTTCCCCACCTGCACGTCGGTAACATACAGGATAGGCAGCGCCGCGGGCAGCTCTTTTACCCTGCCTTTGTTGCGGCTCATATTGAGCATGATGTCCCAGCTAAAGTTTTTGCGCCTGATGGGCCTTGCCGTGAGCGTCAGCTCAAGCCCTTTGTTCTCGATCTCGCCGGTATTCACGGAGCTGAGAATGTAGCCGGTGGCATTGCTCACGCGGGGCGTGAGTATCTGGTCCTTACTGTTGTTGATGTAATAAGCTACATCCAGGCCCAGCCGGCCGTTCAGGAAACGCACTTCGGCGCCTATTTCGGTGGAAGTGGTGGTTTCCGGTTTCAGCTTGTCGTTGCCGCGCGACCAGTAATTGCGGAAGCCGCCGCCGATGGTCAGTTCCGGTCCGAACAGGTAAGTGTTGGTCTGGTATGCGGGGGCGTCTTTACCCACCTGCGCCCATGAAGCCCGTACTTTGCCGAAGGAGAGCACGTTGTTTTTTGGCAACAGCTCGGTGAATACGAAGCTGCCGCTGAAAGAAGGATAGAAGAAAGACTGGTTTTGCTCCGGCAGCGTGGAGGAAATATCATTACGGCCGGTCGCGCTCAGGAAGATCATGTCCTTGTAAGATATCCTGAAGTCGCCGTAAAAGCCCGCCAGTCTTTTGCGCGTGATGGCTTCGGAAAAATATTTGTTTTGCTGTTCCGCGTTGTTGAGGCTTACGAATTGGGGGATGGGAAATTTTTCACCGCGGGCGGACAGCGAACGCAGATAGGTGTCTTCCGCCGTGGTGCCCAATATGAGATTCGCGTCCCAGTTATTGAATGTTTTGTGGAAATTCAACATCAGGTTCGAGTTCACATAATGGTAATTGCGGTCTGTTTTAGATATCATACCCTCCAGCCACGCTTCCTTTACGCTGGAGCCGGGAGCGGTAAAACTGGAGAATTGAGTATAATAATTGTCCACGCCGAGGCGGTATGTTGCGTCGAACCAGTCGGTGATCTTCACATTCACGTACGCAGTTCCGATAAAACGGTTAGTCTTGTCTGACTGCGGGTTTTTGTTGATGATCCAGTAAGGGTTGTCCGAATCCTCGTTCAGCGGAATGCCTGGTAGCAGCCGTTTTTTAGTGCCGTCTGGATTGATGTACACGCGCATATCGTCGTTTCTCGGCCAGGCAATGATGCTTTCCATATACCCCGTGCCGCCTGAGCCCCAAAGACCGGAGCCTGTCAGCGTTTTCTGGGTTTCGCTGCGGGCATACGAGGCATTTACGCCAAAGGTAAACCGCCCGATTTTCTGTTCGCCGTTAAAACGGACGGTAGACCGTTCGAAGTTCGTGGTCGGTACTACACCTCCCTGGTTCAGATTGGAGCCTGACAAAAAGAAGTTGCCCGTTTTGGAGCCGCCGGAAATCGTGAAGCTGTTGTCGAATGCATTGGCCGTTTTGAAAAAATTGCCCATGTTATCGTAATTGGCCTCGCCAGGCGCGAACTTGTCGCCCCATGACAGGCTGGTCTGCTCGTTCAGCGTACCGGTGTAGTAGCTGCCCTGTTTATACATCGTTTGCTGCTCGGGCAACCTGTTCACCCAGTTGGCGATATAGCGGCTGGTAACGGAGCCGGTAACAGTGCCTTCCGTACCCTTTTTAGTGGTAATGATGATCGCGCCGGCCGCTGCGCGCAGGCCATACAGCGCCGCCGCTGCCGGGCCTTTCAGCACCGAAATGCTTTCAATGTCCTCGGGGTTGAGGTCC
>JBQCFV010000610.1:0-4373 GCA_051958695.1 Chitinophaga sp.
CAAAGGTAGGTTGCGATTTCAGGAGTTTCCTGATACGAGTGTGTGATTTTTTTTGTGGGATATTTTTTTAAGCGTGGGGCATGAATAGTTTAAGAGCTTGATATTCTGTTAAAAACATCAATTTATAACCACCCTTCGCCAGAAAAGTACAACCTTCATCCCTTCCCATTCAATACCTTGTATTAAAACCACACATTATGCCGCTCCGCTTATTACCGGTATTCATCCTTCTCACCGCCTTCCAGGCGAACGCCCAGCAAAAACGCTACAATGTATTGGTGCTGCTCACCGACGACCAGCGCTTCAGCACCGTGCATGCATTGGGGAATGAAGAAATACACACGCCGAATATGGACGCACTCGTAAAAAGCGGCACCGCATTCACCCAGGCGCATATCATGGGTTCATTGGGCGGCGCGGTGTGCGCGCCCAGCCGGGCGATGCTGATGACGTCGCGGCCGGTATTCAGCGTACACCGCGACGGCGGCCGCATTCCCGCTGAGGAAAAGACTTTCCCGGAAGTATTCCGCGAGCAGGGTTACCAGACTTTCGCCACCGGTAAATGGCATAGCGACCACGCCTCTTTCAACCGGTCCTTTTCCACGGGCGACAATATCTTTTTCGGAGGAATGCATACCGTGCAGGCAGGCGGGCACAAACAACCAAAGCTGCATCATTATAACACTGAAGGGCAATATAAAAACGCCTTCAGCGCAGACTGTTTTTCCTCCGTTTGTTATGCGGACGCGGCGATCGCCTTTCTTCAACAACGGCAGGCGCAGCCGTTCCTCATGTACGTTTCTTTTACCGCACCACACGATCCGCGCACGCCGCCGGAAGAATACCTGGCGTTGTACGACACCTCAAAGATCTCGTTACCGGGTAATTTCCTCCCGCGGCATCCTTTTGACAACGGGGAATTGCAAGTGCGCGACGAGAAACTTCTGCCAAGCCCCCGCGACCCCGGCAGCGTAAAAATGGAGATCGCCAAATACTACGCGATGATCAGTGAAGCAGACCATGAAATAGGCCGCGTATTAAAAGCCCTGCGGGAAAGCGGTGAATACGAAAACACGATCATCGTGTTCGCGGCGGATAACGGGCTGGCGGTAGGGCAGCACGGACTGCTGGGCAAACAGAATCTCTACGATCACTCCATGCGCGTGCCGCTGGTGTTCTGCGGCCCCGGCATTCCTGCGGGTAAAAAAGTGGACGCCTATTGTTACCTGAACGACCTCTTCCCTACCCTTTGCAATATGACCGGGCTTCCCGTGCCGGCCACGGTTTCCGGCATATCATTGAGCGACGCCTTTGCCCAACCGGATTTCCGCGGGAGGGAAACGCTTTTCACCACTTACTCCAACCTGCACCGGGCGATCGTGAAAGACAGCATGAAACTGGTCCTTTACAACGTGAACGGCAACCATCCCGTTCAGCTTTTTGATCTTGTCAAAGACCCGCTGGAGAAGAACAACCTGGCGGATAATAAAAAATACCGGAAAAAGATGACAGCGTTGCGCAAGTCGTTATATGCGGCCATGCGTGAGTACGGCGACTTCTGCGATCCGCAGAAAGAGAACTGGGGATACCCTGGGCGGCTGAAATGGGAAGATGCGCTGCGGATCAATCCGTGATCCATGGGGCGTCTTGGGATGGAGCTGTCATTCCAGATGCATCAGCTCCTCCATCCCGCTCCAGGTCTGCCCTGCGGCAGCGGCATCGGGCAGCGGGAGCTGCGCGGGGGCCGTTTCTTTCCACCAGCGCTGCGTAACGGTATCCGCCGCCATTTTTTTCATATCCGCTTCAAAATCGCTGCCGATATATTCAAAATAGCTGAACAGGTAATGTTTGCCTTCGATCTCTTTCAGGTAGATCGAATAATTGCGGATGTTGCATTCGCTGATGGTCTTTATCACGCCGGGCCAAACGGCGGCGTGCAGCTGTTTATAATACGCGATCTTTTCCGGTTTGATGCCGGTTACCATTCCATACCTCGCCGCCTGCTTCTCCTGCCGTGCGCAAGCCGCCAGCAGCAATAATGCGGCGAGAAATGCCAGAATGCTTTTAAGTTTCATCTGCAACGGGTTTTAATGAAAATTACAAGTCAGGATATCACCGCCAGTTCTTCCGCATCGCCGTCAAGCTCCAGCACGATGATATAATCTTCGGCTCCCTTCAAAGCCGCGGGAAGCGGTATATGAATATTTCCTTCTTTTATGGAGAAATGCACCGGCCGGCCGTTTAACACGGATGCCTTTACGATCTTTCTGCCTGCGATCGTTTTTAATACCAGCTCAGACATTTCCGCGTTCAATATGTGCAGGAAAATCCTGTTCCCTTTTCTTGTGGCTGCATAGTTTTCGCTAGGCGCATAAGGCCCTCCCAGCGTGCCGTACACCGCTTCGCCGTTCTTTTTGAGCCAGCCGCCGATCTCTTTCAGCCGCTCTGCCTGCCGCGCTTCGATGCGGCCGTCCGGCATCGGGCCTACGTTCAGTAAAAGGTTGCCGTTACCGCCTGAAGTGCGCGACAGGATGTTCAGACAGGTCTTCAGCGTTTTCATTTTATCGTCCGGTTTCCATGACCATTGTTTGCAGATCGTGAAGCAGCTTTCCCAGGGCATGACCATGTTCATGCGGCCCACCGTCTGCTCCGGCGTGTCGTAATCTCCCACCATTTTTTTTACATCTATCTTTTTATTCGCCACGGCGGCGATCTCCTTGCCCAGCCGGTTGTTGATGATCACATCGGGTTTGAGGCTTTTGAGATAAGCGTACATATCGCGGCCCATTTCGTCGGTCCAGGGTTTCTCCCAGCCGCCTTCGAACCAGAGCATATAGGGATCATATTTCGTGATGAGCTCTTTCAGCTGGTTTTTCATAAAGGTCACATATCGGCCCATATCGGCGGTGGTATCGATACGCTGATCTTTAGGGCTATGGATGGGGTAATCCGGGTGATGCCAGTCGAGGATGCTGTAATAAATGCAAAAGCGGATGCCTTGTTTTTTACAGGCTTCGGCCAGCGCGCCCACGATGTCTTTTTTATAAGGACCGGCCATGATATCGTAATCCGTAAACGCAGAGGGCCAGAGGCAAAAACCGTCGTGGTGGCGGGCGGTGATGGTGAGGTACTTCATGCCCGCATCTTTCGCCGTTTTCACCCAGGCGTCCGCATCGAAAAGCACGGGATTGAAGGTTTTGTAGAGATTATCGTATTCTTCCACCGGCACCTGGCTGCCGCGCGACCACCCGATCTCCGTGCCCTTCAGGCTTACCGGCCCCCAATGGATGAACATCCCGAAACGCATGTTCATGAACTGTTTGATATTGGCGGTTTGCGCGCTTCCATTCATACAAAGCGCGATCAGCAATACAAACGATGCGATCTTTTTTATCATGGTGTTATCAGTTATACAACATTCTTTACCTGAAAAACCAGTACAGCACGCCCATTACAAGGATGAGCAATACGGACAAAGTCTTATAGTTCCCCAGGCCGCTCCACCCTTTCCCCTGCAGCGGCTCCCATGCCGATTTCCAGAACAGCTCCCTGCTTTGCGTCGTGTGCGTTGCCGGGTAGATGTACGAGAATGTCACCTGCATCAGCACGCATGCGATGAACAGGTAAAACGCCATCATCATAAACGGGACGCCGCCCAGCGGGTTGCCGGGCATTAATTTATTGACGGCGTATACCGCCGCGCCCAACAGGGAACCGATCCATAAAGTGAGCTGCGCCGAGCGGGCCGACGCTTTGCCCCAGAATACGCCCAGCAGGAATACGCAGGTAATGGGCGGCGCAATATGCGCGATCACATCGTTGATGCCTTCAAACAGGCTCTGGTAACGGTTAAGCAAAGGCAGCAGCAGCATAGACGCCAGCAGCGCCACAACGGAAGACCAGCGGCCGAACCGCACCAGCTTTTTGTCCGATGCCGCCGGCCGGAAACGTTTATAAAGATCAAAGCTCGCCAGCGTGGCAATGGAATTCAGCGCACCGGCGATCTGGCTCATAAGGCCGGACAGCAGGGCCGCCGCCACGATGCCGGTTAGCCCGCCGGGCAGCAGCTGCGTGATCATAAGGGTGTAAATTCCTTTGGTATCCGTTATGGTTTTACCGTCCGCGGCTGTATGCTGTAAGGCGCTTACGTCCAGGTGGCCGGAAAGATAGAGCGTATAGGCAAAAAGACCGGGCAGCACGAAAATGAATACCGGCAATATTTTGATGAACCCGCAGAACAGGGCGCCCACCCGCGCATGGTCCTCGTTCTTCGCGCCCAGCACGCGTTGCACATTGGTCTGGTCGGCACACCAGTACCAGATGCCCAGCACCGGGTAACCGAGAAATATAGCATACCAGGGCATACCGCTGCT
>JBQCFV010000611.1:0-4198 GCA_051958695.1 Chitinophaga sp.
CGATCCTATTGTGTCAGCCGGTTATAAAGTAGGGTATCCCATCCCGGATTCATCTACAGAACAAAATGGTGATCTTTTTGTGCAGGAGCGCCGCCACCGCCTGAACTATTACGCCGTATGCGGCGAGCTGGCCAGGGTGTACCTCTATAAAGATGATAAAGCGGCGGCGCTTGAAAACGCAAAAGAAGTGATCGAGTCAGCGAAATTCCCTTTCACCAAAGCCACCGACTTCCTCAATCCCGACGATGAGAAAAAAGACCGCATCCTTTACAACGAGCTGATCTTCGGCATCTATGCGAACAACGCCGAGGGCACGCTCCGCGACGTGATAGACAACGGCATCACCGCCCTGTACGTGCAGCCGTCCGAGTGCCGCAACATTTACGAAGTAGGCGGCGTGGGTGCGGAAGATTACCGTTTCAAACAATGGTTCGAGGAAAGGTCCTCAGCCGCCGGCAGCTACCTGCGCGTGATGAAATACGCCCGCGACGGCGACGCCAACCTGCACAACCTGATGCTGCCCGCCATCCGCCTGAGCGAAATGTATTACATCGCCGCGGAATGCACCTTTGATAACGACCCGGCCACGGCCTGGGGATATTTTAACACCGTGCGGCTGAACCGCGGCATCGGCGTAAATCTCAGCGATCCTTCCCGCACCGTGTTCATGACCGAGCTGGTGAAGGAAGCACGCAAGGAATTTTTCTCCGAAGGCCAGCTGTTCTACATGTACAAACGGCTGAACATGAATATCGCCGGCCCTCAGGGAAGCACGATATCCGCCGGGAACAGGGTATTCGTACTGCCTTTCCCCGACGACGAGATCGCATATGGTAACCGATAAAAACGACAGCGATGAAAAAGATCTTCACCTATATTCTCATAAGCGCCGCGGCGCTCTCCGCCTGCGAAAAAACGGAAGAGCAGCTGTACGCCTCGCCTGACGGCGTTTATTTCGACTTCAACGATCCGCTGAAAAACAACCAGCGGACGGATAGCGTGCTGTATTCCTTCGCGCTGTTCCCCGGCAAATCCACCGACACGGTATGGCTGCCCGTACGCATCACCGGTATGCGCCGCAGCGAAGCGCGCACTTTCCGCGTTGTGGCGGTTGACAGCGCCACCACCGCCGAAGCCGGCAAACATTACGAGCCGCTGGAAAAAGAATACGTGATGCCGGCGGACAGCGGCGCCGTGAAAGTGCCGATCATCCTGCTGGCATCCGACCCTTCGCTGCTGACCACCACCGTGCGCCTGAAGCTGCGCCTGGCGCCTACCGAAGACTTCACCGTGCCTAATCCCGCTTACGATTCCGCCAAGGTGATCTTTTCCAACCGTCTCGAAAAACCCGTGTGGTGGGATGTTTGGGCCTCCGAGCTGGGCGCGTATTCCCGCGTGAAATACGAGCTGTTCATCCGCGCCACCGGCACCTCCGAGCTGCCGTCCTCTTTCGACGCGCAGGTGCTGCCGAAAGTGCTGTATTACACCCGCCGCTTTAGGAATTTTCTTGCCAGTCCGGTGAGCTGGGTGGCGGACAATCCGCAGGCCGGCTATACGATGGAACCGGCAGGAACGGGCAAATACAATTTCTTCAGCATTACCAACCCGGAGAAAAAATACCTGCTGGAGCTGAACCCGGCCGACAACAAATATTATTTCACGGACGAGAACGGTAACCGCATCGTATAAAGCCAAACCACGAAACATGAAAAGACATCTTTTATATATGCTCGGCGGGTTGTTGCTGCTGGCCGCCTGCTCGAAAGACAAAGGGAATTACGATTACATCGCCGTTCCGGCGCCGAAGCTCAGCGGTCTGGATACGGTGTACAACGCCATTTCCGGCGACAGTCTCATCATTTCCCCCGTTATCACGCTGCAATCCGGTAAAAACGATTATTCCTGCCACTGGAAGATCGATGTGCCGGAAAGGGCCATGGCCGTGGAATACGACGGGCAGCAGCTGCGCATCGTGTTCGGCCTCGGCGCCAACCGCTACAACGCCCTGCTGATCGTAACGGACAACAATACGCAGCAGAAATATTTTTACAACTTTATCGTACAGGGGCAAACCGAGTTCACCCGCGGCACCATGATCCTGAGCAACTTCGACAACCGCAGCGTGCTCAGCTTTGTTAAGCCTGACGGTACGGTGCAGCCGGATATTTATTCGAATATCAACAACTCCGGCATCCCCGGCGGCGGCATGCAGATCGTGCCCGTGAGGAACCAGTTCTACATGAACCAGCTCACCTACTTCTGGGTAACCTACAGCGGCGAAGGCACCGGCGCAATACAGGTGGACGCGAATACGCTGATCCGCTCCAAATCCCTCGAGGAGAACTTTTATACCGCGCCTCCCGTGCGTGAAGTGAGCACGTTCGTCAACATGCCGAACGGCGTTACCACGGCCATCATCAACGGGAAGCTGTACCTCGGCGCCACGGAAACCGCGCCCTTCTGGCCGTATTACGGCTTCTGGGGCGAGCCGATGGGCGGTGATTACCAGCTGCACCCGCGTATCGTTACCAATGCGTACGAGCAGCCGAACGCCGGTTACTACATCGGTTTCGAGAAGAGAAAAAAACAGTTCGTGCGCTTCAGCCTCAGCAACTTTTACGACACCACTTATACGATCACCGACACTGCTTTCAATCCAAAAAAGCTCGGCAACGCGGAGCTGCTGTTCATGGACCGCTTCAACGACAATTCGTTCTATGCGTTCATCGACAGCGCGGGCGAAAAACAGGAGCTGCAATTCGGTCTCGACTGGTCGCAGGACAAAAGCCTTTTCAGCGCAAAAGCAAAACGGGCGTTTCCCGGCGCCGCGCTGCTGACGGCCGGTACGCTCTGGCAGACCTCGCCGGTGGGAGTGTTCTTTTTCACCTCCAACGACAAAATTTACCGCTACAACCCGCTGAACAGCGAAGTGAAACCGCTGGACGCTTCATTCGGCGGTAAACGCGTCACCATGCTAAAGCTAGTGAACAGCGGCAACCAGCTGATAGCCGGCGTGGAAGGCAGCGTGTATTACCTGAACGTCAGCACCGGGCATAACGGCACGATAGAAAAACAGACGGACGGCATCCCCGGAGAACCGGCGGACATCCTGGTCCGTGACAATTGATAACGGAAACCATACTCAAAACAAAAAAACGACAATGAAAAAATGGTTGTTACTCGCCCTTGCGGCCTGCCCGGCAATGGGCTTTGCACAAGGCAAATACGTTCTGAAAGGAAAAGTGGGCAATTATAACAAGCCCGCGAAAGTATACCTGGACTGTCACCTGAACGGCGAAGCCATCAAGGATTCCGCGGACATCGTGAACGGCGTGTTCGAGTTCAGGGGCAATGTACCGTTTGCAGACCTGGCCATGATGCAGCTCATCGCCAAACCCGGCGAACAGCCCGACCGCCTGCTGTTCTATCTCGAAAAAGGCGAGATGAACATCACCAGCGAACACGAGCTGAGCAAGGCGAAGATCACCGGTTCCGCGCTGAACAGGGAGTATGACGGTTACAAACTTTATATTTCCGGTTACGATTCGGCAATGGCGTCCATCAACCGCATTTACGGCACCTCTTCCGAAACGCAGCGCAACGACACTACCTTCATGCAGTGGCTGGACGGGCGTTTCAGGAAAGCGGTAGCGCTGCGCCGCACCAAACAGCAGGAGTTCATCGCTGCCAACCCCAATTCTTTTTTCAGCATCGTAGCGTTGAAAGAAGTGTCTGTAGGCAACAACATGAACCTGAAGGAGCTGGAACCGATGTTTGCCGGCCTCAGCGATTCCATCCGCAATTCCCGCCTGGGCGAGGAGTTCCGCAGCATGATGAACATGGAAGGCAAGCTGGCCATCGGCGGCACCGCGCCTGATTTCGTGCAGAACGACATCAACGGCAAACCCGTTCACCTTTCCGACTTCCGCGGCAAATACGTGCTGCTGGATTTCTGGGCTTCCTGGTGCTCGCCCTGCCGCGCAGAAAATCCCTACGTGGTGGCCGCGCATAAAGCGTACAAATCGAAGAACTTTGAAGTGCTGAGCGTGTCGCTGGACAAGCAGGACGCCAAAGAAGCCTGGCTGGCCGCCATCAAAAAAGACGGGCTGGAAGCCTTCACCCATGTGTCCGACCTGAAATACTGGAACAATGCGGTGGCCAAGATGTACACCATCCGCGGCGTGCCCGCCAACTTCCT
>JBQCFV010000612.1:0-3135 GCA_051958695.1 Chitinophaga sp.
AGCTCGGGGCTTTCCAGTTCATCACCAAACCCGAGAAATTCTCCGAGCTGGTGGGCTTGCTGCACGGGCTGCTGCATTCCGCGATGCGGTAATTTCAGCGGATCATGCGTTGAACAGCGTTCCCGTACCCCGCGATCTTCCAAAGGCAGTCGTGTTCCTCCCGAATTGACCGGTGCATCCGCATCACTTCACGCTTTCATCCGGCCAGCTCACCCGCCGGCCGGTGCTTTTTATTACAGGCATCACCACATGTCTTTCCTTTAAATATTTTGTCAGCTCCTCTGCAAGGCGCCGCGTAACGGCAGGGTTCTCCGCCGCCACGTCATGCTCTTCCCCGATGTCCTTTTTCAGATCGTATAAATACAATTGCTGCTTCCGCTGATCGTAGATCAGCTTCCAGTCGCCTTTGCGCGCGGCGGAAAAGAAATGCAGGCCCGGGCCTTCGCCTCTCGTCCAGCGGTGCGGGTAATGCCACACCAGCAAACGTTCCTTTGTGTTATGCGCATCGCCTTCCAGCACCGGTAAAAAACTGGTGCCGTCCGTTTGCTGCACCAGCGCCGGTTTTCGGATACCCGCCATCTCCAGCACCGTCGGAAAAAAATCCTCGATGATCACCGGCCGCTCCGCCACCGTTCCGGGCGCTATTACCGCGGGCCAGCTTACGATCATCGGCTCGCGGATACCGCCTTCGTTCACCGAACCTTTACCCGACCTCAAGGGAAGGTTCTGTGTATGCGCAGGCGGCGTGCGCGGCGGCGCAAGGGCCAGCCCGCCGTTATCGGACATGAATATAATGACGGTGTTCTTTGCGATGTTTTCACGTTCGAGATAATCCATGATATCGCCGAGACTTTTGTCCATGCCTTCCAGCAGGCTCGCATACTTTGCTTCGGGCACGCTTAACCCTTCGTCGATATACCGCCGGTAGAAACGTTTGTCCGCCTCCAGCGGCACATGCACCGCGTAATGCGCCATGTAGAGAAAAAAGGGCCGCTTTGCCGGACGGTCCTGCTCAACGGCCGCCAACGCCTTGCGGGTAAGGGCTTCCGTGAGGAATACCTCCGTGCCGTAAAATTCTTCCAGTCCCGGCACGCCATGCGATTTGTTGGCCGCGCCATACTTTTTTTCCGGCAGATAGCTGGCGGGATGACCCGCCGCATGCCCGGCGATGTTCACGGCGTAGCCCATCGTCAGCGGGTCCGCGCCGGGCGTGCCGTTGGAAGCGTAATGCGCCTTGCCGCAATGGATGGTGAAGTATCCCGCCTGCGCGAGCAGCTTTGGTAACGGCGTCGCATATACGGTATTCGGAATATCCGGCACGGGGCTCATCCCGTTCAGGTTCCAGTCGCCGGAAAGCAGCGTGGAGTCCGGGTGATCCGAGCGTTTGTCGCGCGCGTAATTCGTCCAGTTGCTCACGTGGTGCCGCGCAACGTTCATGCCCGTCATCAGGCTCACGCGCGACGGCGTGCATACGGGCGTGGCGTAGGCGTTGGTAAACTTCATCCCCTGCCTCGCGAGCCGCTGCATATTGGGAGTATGGTAACGTTTATTGAGCGGCGTAACCTGCGTCCAGAAAGGCTCGCTGGTATCCTGCCAGCCCATATCGTCCACGAGGAAAACGATGATATTGGGGCGCTGCTGCGCTCCCGCCTGAAGGGTTGAAAACACCGCCAGGCAGCAAAATATGCGTCGGATGCTTATCATATTTCCTAAGATAAAAAGTTATTTGTTCGTAAGCAATCCTTATTACATTATGCAATTATAGAATGTGAAATAATCACCGGGGATGCTTACATTTATAATACGCCATCCAACCTAACATTTGCGGTCGAAGCAACCGGTACATGAGCATTTACGTATCCCCATTCAGCGCAAACAGATCTTCATGAAGCACATTTTGCTGCTTATAATGTTAGGGTTCCCGATCACCCTGAAAGCCGATCACATCACCGGCGGGGAAATGTATTACGTGCTCACCGGCCCGAACACCTATCATGTTACGCTGAAACAGTTCAGGAGCTGCTTTACGCCAAACAGGAATTTTTACAACCCGATCTACATCGGCGTATTCAACCGCGTAACGGGCGAGCGCATCCGTGACGTGCAGGTGCCGCTTTCGCGGGAAGAAGAACAAAGCGGCAGTAGCGACGACCCTTGCATTACACGGCCGCCGCTGATCTGTTTTTATGTGGGGTACTGGGAATTTGATATTACGCTGCCCGCGTCTCCCGACGGCTACCTGCTTACTTCGCAGGTAACGAACCGGGTGGACGGCATCAGCAATCTCGACCCGGGCTACGGCCGCATCGGCGCTACCTATACCGCCGAGATCCCCGGCTCGCGGCCGCTTGCTTCCGGGCCCGCCAATAACAGCGCGCATTTTACCGGCAGCGACCTGGTGACCATCTGCGCGGAAAATTCTTTCACTTACAGTTTTGCCGCCGAAGATGCGGACGGCGATGAACTGCGATATTACTTCTGCGACGCTTACCAGACCATCGGTTATGCCGGCGGCGGCGGTCCCGGTGGTGGTGGCGGTGGAGGAGGCGGAGGTGGCGGAGGGCAAACAAGCCAGCCCGTGGTAGAGCCGCCATATTATTCCCTGCCCTACGGTTCTGGTTTCAGCGGCGGCAGCCCTTTGGGCGACCGCGTAATGATCGATCCCGCTACCGGCATGATCTCCGGTATTGCGCCGGGCGTAGGCATTTACGTAGTAACGGTGTGCGTGCAGGAGATCAGGAACGGCGTGGCCATTGCCGTGCAGCGGAAAGACCTGCAGCTCAACATCACCGGCTGTACGGTGGCAGCAGCGTCGCTGTTGCCGGAATACATGCTTTGCGGCAGCACGCAGCGGCTCACCGTGGCCAACCAGAGCAACAGCCCGCTGATCGCGTCGTGGCACTGGCAGTTCAGCAACAGCGCCGGCAGCGTGGTGTACAATACCACGCAGCAAACGGCGGATTATACCTTTCTTTCACCGGGCACTTATACGGTCAAGCTGGTGACCAACCGCGGCATGCAATGCCCCGATTCCACCGAAGCCAAAGCCCTCGTATACCCCGGCTTTGAGCCGCGTTTTTCCGCAACGGGCGTGTGCATCAGCAAACCCGTGCTTTTCCGCGACGAAACCACCAC
>JBQCFV010000613.1:0-3582 GCA_051958695.1 Chitinophaga sp.
GAACAATTGGAGCACGACGAACGCCTCACCCTCCGGCACGTCGGCCTTTATCTCGCGCTGTTCCGGTGCTGGAACAATTCCTTTTTCAACAACCCGTTTTACATTTCACGCGCAAAGCTCATGAAGATCGGCCACATCGGCTCCTGCAATACGTTCGCCCGCGTGATCCGCGAGCTGGAGAACTTCGGCTATATCAATTATTTCCCGCCGGGTCGGAAGGGTAGTGCTTCCCAGGTAAGCGTCATCCCCATGATGCCAGCCCCAAAGCAGAAAAAAGTGATACCGGCTGGTATCAGGAGTGATACAAGAGAAGGTGTGCCGGAAATACCGCAAACGGAAGAAAACATACAGCAACCGGATAATTTTGATACCGCCCCGGTATCAGCGATGATACACACTAACAAACCATTCAAAAATTCAAACAAAAAAACAGGTTCACAAATGCACAGCACCGTTAAAAAATTTGAACCGCCGTCAAAGGACGAGGTCGTTGCCGCTTTTCGCAGTTGGGGCGTGCCGGAAGTGGATGCTAAACTTTTTTACCTGCATTACCAGGCCAACGGATGGTATCAGTCCGGCAAGGTCGCCATACAGGACTGGAAAGCGGCAGCGGAAAAATGGATACTGAATTCAAAAAAATTTAAACCGAAAAACAATGCCTCAAAACCCGGAAATCTCAACGCAGGCGCAGGGAGCAACTACGCCGAGCCAATATGACTACGATGAAGTGATGGGTGAAATGGAGAAACGCGGACAAAGCCTCTATGGCGGCGGTTACGCGATCCGGCCAATTGACAGGCCGGTGCTGGTAAAGGTTTTATGTTATTTCCTCCAGGATGAGACCATGGCCGCCATGCAGGGAATCAACCTGCAAAAAGGCCTCATGTTATGCGGCCCTGTCGGATGCGGCAAAACTTCTGCCATGCACATCATCCGCAGTCTTATGCCGAACGGCGAAGCGTTCGGCATAGTATCCTGCCGCAATATCGTTACCCGTTTCAACCAGGACGGCTTTGGCATAATCGACCGTTATTCCGCACGTCCCCGCCCCGGTACGCTCATACGCAGCGCCTACTGCTTTGACGACATGGGGCTTGAACCGACCGGCAATTTTTATCAGAACGAATGCAATGTAGTAGCAGAGATCCTTTTCAACCGCTATGAAGCATTCGTGCAGGACCACCTCGTCACGCATGTTACAACAAACCTCAGCATAAGCGAGCTGGAAGCCTGTTACGGCAACCGTCTCCGCAGCCGGATGCGGGAGATGCTGAACCTGGTAGCTTTCGATTCCGCATCACCGGACAAAAGGCACTAAAAAGGGCCTTCGTATAAAACGAAGGCCCTTAAGCTGCGGTACACACTCACGCTACTCATCTTCAACGGCAGCCTGGCTTACGCCGGAAAGCACGGCCCCGCCGAGGGCAAAGTAGCTGGCAACAGTAGTTACTACTGCAGGCAGGGCGAACGGCAACCCCATAATGGAGGCGCTGATCGCGGTAAGCACGAGCCCCCAGTTGCGCGCTTTCTGGAAAAAGAGCGGGGTCGGCGCTTTGAAACGATTGAAAAGATGCATGATTGAACATTTTTAAAAGTAAAAAAATGAAAATGCCGTCATACGCCGCCGTCCACGGAAACCATGGCCATAGCGTTAAACCCGCCGTTGTTCAGCTTGTAGAATTTCCCGTTTACGGACTGGAGAAATTCTACGCAGAGCGCGAGAAAGATCGGGTGTTCGCTGTCCGGCGTCAGGTTCAGCGCCAGCGCGAGAGGCTGCGTCACTTCCTCTTCCAGCGCTGTTTCCGCCGAGCTTGCGAGAGCGCTGTTGTGCTCCCCGTTCAGGAAGTCGATCTCCGTCGCGATGGCCGAGATCTTTACATGTGTGCTGCTGGGCGGCGCGGCCAGCCCTTCCGCAGGCGAAAAAGCCGGAACGTCCACCGTACAGGCGCCGCTCGCGCGGTCGATATTCACCGTGTATGGCGCATGCAGCGTAGAGCCGAGCGTGCGGCCGGCGTTGAACTCGAAACCGCGGAACAGTTCCGTTTCGCCATCCAGCACGTTCCTTTCGCCGCGGTTGCTCACCTCGTCGGCGCGCAGCACTTTCATGAACTGGGAAAAGATCCGGCGGCCAACGGTGCTGTCGGCCACATTTTCGATCACGCCGCGCAACGCTTCGCGCAGCAGCCTGCCGGCCTTGCCGGCCCGGCCGAATTCCTGCCCGTTTTCACGTGTACGTGCAAAAGCAGGGTCTGTGGCAATGCGGTCGGCGTCGATGCCACCGGCTTGCCGCACCAGGAAGCCGCCATCCTTTGTTTTGTAAAAGGTAGTGCCGCCCATGGTGCCTGTAATGGGGAAAAGCCCCCTTTGTTTTGGCATAAAAAAATAATTGAAAAATGAACGTTGGGGCAATTTCCTTCGCCATGCCCTTCAGGCGTAGCACTGATCAAATGCGTAGTTTCGTAATTACAATAGCGAAACTACAGGCGGGCGGAGGCGCCGCAAAACAGAGTTGCCGTTTTTGCCGGTATTAGCCGGTATTAGCCGTTTTTGGTCATAGATGAATACCCGGATATCACAACGAATAGTGATCTACACCAAGGATGTAGAGCTGGTGCTTGGAAAAAGCGAGCGCTCGGCCAGGCATTTCCTGCGCCTGATCAAACGGGCGCTGAAAAAATCCGACCGCCAGTTTGTGACGATGGCTGAGTTCTGCTTTTTTACAGGCATATCGGAGGAAGAGGTGAGGGCCTGTATTGGGAGATAGCATTTCAATAAAGATCGATATTCTTAACTTTTGCGACAACGGTATGCCTTATTTGAAGAATATGAAAGCGCGAGCGCCCGGGCAAATAGTCCGGGTGCTCGCGCTCATGCACCTGTCCGTTATACTTCAGTTGGATCGTCACATTCCAAGCCCCTTCCTTGGGGATGGCCAATCGCAGTTATTTCTCTTCATAGCGCTGCTCTGCCGATTACGGCATTTCTTGTTTATACCGGTTAATCGTTGATCAGTACCGCTCTATCACCGGCGGAACCCACGATCCATCCGTTATTCCCTTATCCCCCCAATAAGCGCGGATATAAAGCGAGAAATCCCCAACGGGCGCGGGAAGCCAGTTCGATTCAAGTGCCGCTCCCGGGCTTTTATTGCCTGCGTAAAGCGTGAGCGTACCGTCCTCGTTGTTCTTAAGGCTTTTATTCTTTGTCCCCAGCGAATAACGTTTTAAATCATTGGGGTGAAAGAAATGATCCTCGTTGTAGAGGGTCAGTGACCAGAAACCTTTTACCGGCGGCAGTTCCTTGAAAGTAATCCTGTAGTTTCCGCTACCTTGCAGCTTTTGCCCGCTGGTAGTAAAATCGGTATAGAAATATTGCGTCTCGTTCTGCTTGTTATCGAACATGTTGGATCGTGCTGTACCTCCGCGGTTATAATAATCGAGTCCCCACGCCGCATTGTTCTGCGAACGGTTCCATCCGTTACCCGCAGGCTTCCCGTTGTATTTCCATTGAAGAAAATCCTTCACCAGCGTATTGTCCATATTTGCCTCTTCTTCGATGATCAGTTTTTTGATGCCGGGATTG
>JBQCFV010000614.1:0-4646 GCA_051958695.1 Chitinophaga sp.
GGGCGGGATCTTTTTTACAGCGGCCTCTTACCGGTTCTTTTCGGAAGGAACAATCAGCAGCATTGAGCCTAAACTATGCTACCGTGGCGTAAAGGGGTACGATGATATCCTCGATGTCGGTGTAAACGTCGGTTTCCTGAACAATGTGGCCAATGTAATGGGCATGTACCATACCACTAAAAGCGTAACAGCAGGGGTGGGGGTTAACATTCTGAAAACCGTGCTGCTGCAGGTGCTGTACACGACGCAAACAGGCGGCATAAAAACCTATGTTGACGGCTCTTATGAAATAGGCGCCACTGTAAACCTATTTGGTAAAAAACGCGAGGCCGGGCGGGTGAATACGGCGCTTTAATGCAGAGGCCGTCACATTTGCAAATCCTGCAACAGTGACGGCCGCCGTTAGAACACTTGCCATTGGTAACCCGCCCTGAGACCGCGGTTTTATTTGTAACGTGTAAATTAGTTTGTCAATGAGCGTGAAGGGTCAACTTCCGGAAGGGATATATCTCTCCAGATAGCCGCTTTTGTCCAGGAACGCCTTATAATCTTTAATATCGAGTATCTCGCGCACCGCCTGTTTTTTATCGCTGGAATTTTCGAAATACCGCCGGGTGATCCAGTACCCTACCCAGTAACCAAGATCATTCGGCCGGTCGTCTTTTCCGGAAACGCCGTATAGCCAGTCCTTATAATTTGTGCTATCCATCCGCTGCACAAATTCTTTGCACAACCGCTCTTTGTTTTTTTCGCCGTATGTCATTGCATTGTTGTCACCGGCCTGGCCGGAGATCAGCTCTCCTAAAAAATCGGCGCTGCCTTCCATTATGCTTTGCTGCAACAAGGTCGGGTTTTCGGGCCAGTGCTTTTGCTGGAAATGGATCAGCTCATGCGCCACGATATAGGGAACACTCTCGGCGCTGGCCTGTTTCTCGGCGCCGATATACACGCCTGTTTCGCCGGCCGTGCCACCTGAATTGAATGCGCCTATCACAAAATAGACAGGAGGGAACCTTGCTTCGGGATACCAGTATTTCAAGGCGTAGAAAGTGCTTCTGCATTGTTTTTCCTTCCGGGTCATCTCCATGGTGATGTCCCTTACCTTCTCGTAGTCGTTTCTCCGCTTTTTAACTACTTCCAGCAAGTGCGCCGCGCTTACGATCCTGTTTGGCGTAAAGCCTTTCACACCGGCGCTGCCGATATCCATGTAAGCGCTGCCAAAAGGGTTGGATGTCGTGTCCTTTTTGAACATGTCGAAGGCTTTCCAGAAATTGCCGATGTCTTTAGTAATAAAAACAGCGCTGTCGGGATCGCCCGGGTAAAGCGTCTGGGCCTGGGCGCCCTGGATTATAAGCAGGCTTGCCGCCAGCGCCAGGTAATATTTTATCATGTAGCAATTTTATGATAAAGACGACCGGGAATGGGAAAAGTTGCATGGCGAAGCGGTGGTTCATATCAGTTCCAGGTGCGTAAGCTCCCTGCCCAGTTCCCTGATGCCTGATAAGATCCTGTTGACCTGTTTTTCCGATGGGGTTTTGATGCTGTTGGCGTACTGCGACAACAGCGACTGGCTGATACCGATCCGTTCGGCGAGCGCGGAGGAATTGATCACTTTGTAATATTCGAAGAATTGCGTCAGGTCGAGCCGTATGATGACGTCTTTTTCCGAGATATCGGACAATTTTTTGAGTGACCGCCAGGTGTTTATGGCATCAACGATATTTGTTCTGAGCTGCGCCATGGTGCGGGCGGTTGTGCCTACAGGCAATTTGTCGTCTACTGCGTAGGCGGAATAACCGGTGCCGGTTTTTTCGACAATGAAAACGATCTTTCTCATGTTTTTTCTTTTAGAGCAAACCTGCCAGCTTGAGATATTTTTTTTCGAGCCCTTTTGCCACTTCATGATTTCCGTGATCGGAAAAGATGATCTCAATTCCCGGTCTGTCCGGGTGGACAAGTATAATATGACTTCCCCTTCCTTGCCGCAAAATTCTCCATCCGGCTCTTTCCAATTTTCTTCTGATCTCTGAGCATTTACTCATTTTTCATAAATTAAAGGTAATACATTTATTACTTACTTTATTCCTTCCGGGTAATTTTTTTATTACTTTAAAAAACCCTTCAAAAAACCCGGCCAATCTCTCAGCCGGGCTTTACCCTTAGTGCAGAAAAAAGAACCCGCCAGGAAAAGCGGGTCGGTTTTTACTCCAATGCACTTGTTGAAGAATGCACAATGTTTACCAAAATCCGGGTGTGGCCGTTGAAACGGGACCCGAGTCAAAGTTTCCCCAAAATGAATCAGTAATTTTCTTTATCGCGACTTTTAGCATGTGGAAACATGCCACGTCCCTTTGTTTTCTGTTTCCAAATTCCGATCACCAAATGTAGATTTGACAGCCATAAAATCACGAAAAGGAGGCTGATAAAATCCCGGTGCCGGACGAGAAAATCTCCGAAAAAGCGATGAAAAATGAATCTTGCAATCGCTTCCGCCCCGCGCTTCCCCCATTCCCGCAAAATCGGCTAACTTTACACCGCGCGCAGATACACTGCGCCCCGCCGCCGGAGCTTTAAACCGGCTATAATTATGTGAACTATGGGAACTTCAATCACCTGCCCTAATTGCAAGCACCCTTTCGTTATGGAAGACGCTATGGCAATCGACATCGAACGCGAAATGCGCGGCAAAATGGCCGCCGAATGGAACAAAAGGCTCGATGAACTCAAAGCGCAGAAACAGGAAATAGAACAGCAAACCCTGGCCGCCAAAAACCAGATGGAAAACGAACGCCGGCAGATCGCGCAGGACCGCCAGCTCATCCTTCAGCAACGGCAGCAGCAGGAAGAAGAACTGAACAAACGCCTTCAGACCGAAAAAATAAAACTCCAGGAAGATATGACCGCCGCCATCCGGAAAGACGTGGCCGCAGACTTTGAGAACCAGCTGCAGCTGCTGCGGCAAAACCAGCAGGACAGCGAAGAAAAGCTCAAAGAAGCCCGCCAGCGGGAATTTGAGTTTCTCAAAAAAACGCAGGAGCTGCAAAACCGCGAGCAGGAGCTTGAACTTTCCCTGCAGAAAAAGCTCATGGAAGAACGTACCCGCCTGATGGAGCAGATCCGTAAAGACGAAGCGGAACGCAGCAATCTCAAAGACACCGAATACCAGATGCGCCTGAAGGAAATGGAAAAGCAGCTGGAAGACCAGCGCCGTCTCGCCGAAGAAATGCGCCGCAAAGCCGAACAAGGCTCCATGCAGCTGCAGGGCGAAGTGCAGGAGCTGGCGCTCGAAGAAATGCTGCGCGCCACTTTTCCTTTCGACGCCGTTTGCGAAGTAGGCAAAGGCGTACGCGGCGCGGACTGCATCCAGACCGTGCGCAATCAATACGGACAGGAATGCGGCAGGATCATTTACGAGAGCAAACGCACCAGCAGCTTTTCCCCCGAATGGATCGAAAAGCTGAAAGCGGACATGCGCAGCCAGGGCGCCGACGTAGCCGTGCTCGTTACCCGCACCATGCCTGCGAACATGGACCGTTTCGGAGAAAGGGAAGGCATCTGGGTATGCTCGTTCCACGAAGTGAAAAGTCTTACGTACGTGCTCCGCGACGCTATCATGAAGATCTACAACTCCGCCAAAAGCCAGGAAAACAAAGGCGATAAAATGCACCTGCTCTATCATTACCTCACCAGCGGTGAATTTGCGGAACAATGGAGCGCGATCCGCGAAGGTTTCCGCGCGATGAAAACTTCCATCCAGAAAGAACGCGAAGCCATGGAAAAACTCTGGAGGGCCCGTGAAAAACAACTCGAAAAAGTACTGCTCAACGCTGCGCACATCAAAGGTTCCATCGAAGGCATCGCCGGCAGCGACTCGGTAGACCTCCGGCTGCTGGACGAAGCAGCGGACACTCTGCTGAACGGCGGCAACCGTCAGCCTGATGAGGAATGAGGGATATTTTAGAAAAAAAATCCATATAAAGCCTTGCTTGCCAGCGATCCGTGCAATACATTTACCATTATGAAGAACCACGCATACCACTCCATCATATTCGACCTCGGCGCCGTGCTCGTTGACTGGAACCCCCGTTACCTGTACAGCAAGATATTCGCCACCCCGGAAGAAGTGGAACATTTCCTGGAGAACGTTTGCACTTCCGACTGGAACGAAACCCAGGACGAAGGCCGCAGTCTTGCGGAAGGTACCGATCTGCTCATTGCGCAGCATCCGCAATACGAAGCGCAGATCCGCGCGTTTTATGGAAGATTGAAAGAAATGCTGGGCGGCCCCATCCCCGAAACGGTGGAGATCCTAAAAAAGCTGAAGGACAGCGGGCGTTTCAAACTATACGCGCTCACCAACTGGAGCAACGAAACTTTTCCCATCGCGCTCATGGAATACCAGTTCCTGCAATGGTTTGACGGTATCGTGGTGTCGGGCAAGGAAAAATTGCGCAAACCGCAGCCCGGTTTTTATCAGCTCCTGCTCGACCGCTACAACGTTGATAAATCCACTTCCATCTTTATCGACGACAACTCCCGCAACGTTAAGGCGGCGGAAGAGTTCGGCATCGAATCCATTCGCTTTCTCAACCCGGCGCAATTGCAAAATGAGCTCTCCGGCCGCGGCATCCTCAACTAAGCTACGC
>JBQCFV010000615.1:0-4514 GCA_051958695.1 Chitinophaga sp.
TGCGTACCGCGCTGTTTGGCACGGAAGTGTCCAAATTCCGCGATCCTGAAGACGATTACCCGATCATCGTTCGCCTCCAGGAAAGCCAGCGTAACAATATCAACACGCTTATGAACCTGAACCTGACGTACCGAGACATGAACATGGGCGGGGCCATCAGGCAGGTGCCGCTGAGCGCCGTAGCGGATATCCGTTACTCCAATACCTACGCAGGCATCAAACGCAAGGACGACAAACGCGTGGTGACGCTGTATTCCAACATCCTCACCGGCTTTAACGCCAACGAGGTAGTGGCTGCCATCAATTCCGCGGTGCTCGATTTCAGCCCGCCGGACGGCATTACCGTAAAAATGACCGGTGAGCAGGAAGACCAGGCCGAGACCATGAACTTCCTTGGTCTTGCCATGGCGGGCGCTATCGGTCTCATCTTCTTTATCATGGTAACCCAGTTCAACTCCGTGGGCCGCTCGTTCGTGATCTTCCTCGAGATCCTGTTCAGCATCATCGGCGTGTTCCTCGGGTTCTCCATCTTCGGCATGGACATCTCCATCGTAATGACCGGCGTGGGCATCATGGCGCTGGCGGGCATCGTGGCCCGTAACGGTATCGTGCTCGTGGAATTTATCGACCTGCTCACCATGCAGGGCGTACCGGTGAACGAAGCCGTGGTGGAAGCGGGCAGAACGCGTATGACGCCGGTGCTGCTCACCGCCATCGCCGCCATCCTCGGTCTGATCCCGCTGGCGGTAGGTTTGAACATCGACTTCTGGGCGCTGTTCTCCGAGTTCAACCCGCACATCTTCTTCGGCGGCGACAACGTGGCCTTCTGGGGCCCGCTCGCCTGGACGATGGTGTTCGGCCTCATTTTCGCCACCTTCCTCACGCTGATACTGGTGCCGGTGATGTACGCCATGAATAAGCGCTGCATCGACGTGCTGGACCTCTACGGACTGCCGCGCGGGCTGAAATACGTGCCCTTCCTCGTGCTGATCCTCAAGCTGTTCTCCCGCAAGGAAACAGTGCGCAAGCTGCACGACCTGGATTACGTATCGCCCCGTCCTTATAACTTCTTTAACCACCAGCCCGACGGGCCGGATAAAGAACAGGCCAGATCCGCCAAAGGAGTAGTAATGCATTAACAAAGAGCTGTTTTTTCTTTTAATAATCAGAGCAAACAGTGTAACAGTTGTAGGTTAACAAGTACCGTCCCGATTCCTCGGGACGGTTTTTTTATGTATTTTTCGCAAATCCGAAAACTGATAACATGCGATTATTTTTTCTACTGCTGCTCTGCACCACCTGCGCATTCGCCCAGGAAAAGCCCGTATACACCGATGCGCGCAACTTCCAGCTCATCGGCAAGGGCCTGCCCACCGATCCCGTATACGTAAGGCTGGACGCGGCGCAGACAAAACCGCTCACCAACGCGGTGAAACACCTGTCCACACATAGCGCCGGCATCGCTGTGCTGTTCCAGACCAATTCCCCGTATATCCGTGCCCGTTGGGGACTGATCAAAGGGCTCTTTTATGCCAACATCACGCCCATTGCGCATAGCGGGCTGGACCTGTATTGTCTTAACAAAGAGGGCCGCTGGCATTGGTGCGGCGTCGGCCGACCCGGCGACAAGGATACGCTGAACGATGCGCCCATCGTGTCGAACATGGACAACAGCATGAAGCAGTTCCTGCTGTACCTGCCCACTTACAACCAGGTGACCTCGCTGGAGATCGGCGTAGCGCCCGGCGCGACCATCTCGCGCATCGAACATCCTGCCATCGACACTACCAAACGCGTGGTGATCTACGGTTCCAGCATTTTGCAGGGCGCTTCCGCCAGCCGCGCGGGCATGGCCTATCCGTCCATCCTGGAGCGGAAGACCGGCTGGGAGTTCATCAACCTCGGCTTCAGCGGCAACGGCAAAATGGAGTTTCCCGTAGCGGAGCTGCTGGCCACGATGCCCGCGAAAGTGTTTGTGCTCGACTGCATTCCCAATCCTTCGGCAGAGCAGATCAGGGAAAGGGCGTACCCTTTCATCAAACACCTGCTTACCAAACGGCCTGAAGTGCCCATACTGCTGGTGGAAACAGTGATCCGTGAGCAGGGTTATTTCGACCAGAAAGTAGGAAAGACCTCGCAGGAAAAAAACGAGGCTATACGCGAGGCCTATACGAAACTGAAGAAAGAAGGCTTCAGACAGCTGTATTATTTGCCGGCCACCGACCTGATCGGGCACGACCACGAAGGAACGATAGACGGCGTGCATCTCACCGACCTCGGGTTTACCCGCCAGGCCGAAGTGATGCTGCCTTTGCTGCGGAAGCTGATGAAAAAATCCGTTTCGGCGAAATGACCAAATTCGTAACTTGCTACTTTATTTAAAGGCAACAGAACCTATGCTTAAAAATCACGAGATCGACTACCGGATCCACGGTGAGGAGATGCAAATTGTAGAGATCGAACTGGACCCCCAGGAGAGCGCTGTAGCGGAAAGCGGCAGCTTTATGATGATGGACCAGGAGATAAAGATGGAAACCCTTTTTGGTGACGGCTCCGGCGCGCAGCAGGGTTTTTTCGGCAAGCTCATGAGCGCCGGCAAACGCCTGATCACCGGTGAAAGTCTTTTTATCACTGCATTCACCAATATGGGCCAGGGGAAAAAACGCGTGAGCTTCGCCGCGCCTTACCCGGGCAAGATCATCCCGATGGACCTGCATTTGCTGGGCGGGAAAGTGATTTGCCAGAAAGATGCGTTCCTCTGCGCGGCGCGCGGCGTGAACGTGGGCATCGAGTTCCAGCGCAAGCTGGGCACCGGCATTTTTGGCGGCGAAGGTTTTATTATGCAGAAGCTGGAAGGCGACGGTCTGGCCTTTGTGCATGCGGGCGGGTATGTGATCGAGAAAGAGCTGCAGCCCGGCGAAACGCTGAAGGTGGATACCGGTTGCGTGGTGGCTTACACGCAGCAGGTGGATTTTGATATCGAGTTCGTGCGGGGCGTGAAGAATATGGTGTTTGGCGGCGAAGGGCTGTTTTTCGCGGTGCTGAGAGGCCCCGGGAAAGTATGGCTGCAAAGCCTGCCGATCAGCCGGCTGGCGAGCTGGGTGCTGGCTTACGGCACCGGTGCGCGGAAAGAAGAAGGCAGCATCCTGGGCGGACTGGGTAACCTGCTGGATGGGGATTGATGTATACAAATTGATTTTCAATATTTTAGAACGGCAACGCGGGGAGGGGGAGACATCTTTTCCCCGCGGCGCCATATCGTGGAAGACCATTGCTTCTGGAGAAAATTCGCCGTTCATCTATATTTTTGCAAATAATTAACGAGCAGATTGGTAGTATTGTCTTAATATTGCCCGGAGGCTTAACCAGATACACCGGATTTTTTTGTATATTA
Organism: Chitinophaga sp.; assembly: GCA_051958695.1. Taxonomy (GTDB): domain Bacteria; phylum Bacteroidota; class Bacteroidia; order Chitinophagales; family Chitinophagaceae; genus Chitinophaga. Next base: position 3,395 of record JBQCFV010000615.1, read on the forward strand.
GAGTCTGAACAGCGGCTGGCACTGTATGGGTGCCACTACAGTAATCAACTGGCGCGGATGAGAGACAATTTATCCTGGTGCTATGAATAAGATTGAAAAACTTAATCATTTTGAAAAATTCAGGTGAATCCCGGACATGATGAAATTCCAGGTATGCTTAACGGTAGCCTTATAAAAGGTTCAGGATGATTTCCAGTTAACCATGAACAACTACCATTAATTTTTCCTGTCGAGACGGCTGAGATGTTTAAATTTTTAAATTTTCCGCGAAAAAATTGTAATGCAAGCAGCACTAAATTATCTTTGCTGTTCTGAGAAAAATGTAAGAGAAATAAGTATTGAAACGGAAGCCGGTATTGTATGATGTACGATCATTTATCCCGACGTTATGCGGGTGAACGCACCGGCGCCCAGATTATAAAACCTAAACAAGTAGGTGAATTTCATTTTTATGAAATCATTGAAAATTGCTTCAAACACGCTTTAATCAAGTAAGATGAATTTTGAGAGAAACGAACGCCCCCGAAAGTATTCTCCTGGCTACAACAGAGATCAGCAAGAACCCAACCAAGACCAGGAAGGCGGTTATTCCAAGAAACCCGAATTTGGCAAAGACGATGACCGTCAGTTCCCGCCTCGTGAAGGCGGCTATGCTCCACGCGAAGGTGGCTACAGGCCTCGTTCAGAGGGTGGCTACACGCCCCGCGGCGGCGGCATGAACCCCGGCAGCGAAGGCCCGAACTTCAACCGTGAAGGCGCTTACAACCGCGAAACCGGCGGCTATACTCCCCGCAACGAAGGCGGCGGTTACCGCGACCGCGACGGCGGCGGCGGCGGCTACAACCGCGACCGTGGCGACGGTGGTTACAATCGCGGCGGCGGCGGTTACGACCGTGGCGGTGGTGGTTATGACCGCGGCGGCGGATACGACCGTGGCGGCGGATATGATCGCGGCGGTGGCGGGTATGACCGTGGCGGCGGCGGTTACGATCGCGGCGGCGGATATGACCGCGGCGGCGGTGGTTACAATCGCGGCGGCGGTGGTTATGACCGCGGTGGCGGCGGTGGATACGACCGTGGCGGCGGCGGCTACAATCGCGGTGGCGGCGGTGGATACGAC
>JBQCFV010000616.1:0-2428 GCA_051958695.1 Chitinophaga sp.
AGCACCATCACCCAATGTTTGCCCGGCGCGTACCAGAACACGCGCGGGTCGCGGGTATCCTTGCTGTTCCACTTTTCTTTGGAATCGATCACGGGGTTGCCGCCGTACTTCGTCCAGGTGCGGCCTTTGTCAAGACTGTAAGCCACGCACTGCACCTGCCGATCCGGGTTGTCTGTCGTGTAGAGCGCTACCATAGGCGGTTTCCCCGGTTTTCCAAAACCTGATGTGTTGTTGTGATCGATCACCGCGGAGCCGGAGAATATGGTGCCCAGCTTGTCGGGATGAAGCGCCACGGGGAGTTCTTCCCAATGCACCAAATCCCTGCTCACGGCATGCCCCCATGACATATTCTCCCATTCGCGTTCGAAAGGGTTGTGCTGGAAAAAAAGATGGTACTCGCCTTCGTAAAATATCAGGCCGTTGGGATAGTTGATCCAGCCGCGGCGCGCGGAGAAATGATATTGCGGGCGCCGTTGCTCGCGGTACAGCGAATCCTGCCCGGCGATACGGTCGCTCTGGTAGACCAGGTGCAACCCTTCGCCGCCGCCTTCGCAACGGATGCGGAGGGTTTTGCCCTGGTACGCGCTCATATCCGAAAACACCCAGTATTCCGGCGAAGCGCTCAGCCTGATCCTGAACCGCCGCGCTTCCGCACCTTCCGTTTCGTACGTCATCACGATCCTCTGCTGCTGCTGCGATACGGGGAGGTTCAGGTACCTTTTGGTGACGGTGATAGTAGTATCGGCGGCGAAAGCGGCGCTGCACAACAGGAGGACGGGCGTAAACGCCAGGAATGATCTGATTTTCATATGCGGATGATGTATTGAGGAAGACGTGGAAGCTAAAGATATAAAAACCGGGTTAAAACAGCGAAAGCTGCGCGGAGCCTGCGGCCGGTTTCTCTTCCCCGAAATTGGACAGCGTAATGCCCAGCAGCCTGATCTTTACGTCCACGGGGTCGGTTTTGAGCAGCAGCTGTTTCGCGGTGGAAAGGATGGTCTCCAGGTCGTTGACGCCCTGCGGCAGCGACTGGTTGCGGGTGATCTGGCGGAAGTCGCTGTATTTGATCTTGAGCGTAACCGTTCTGCCTTTGAGCTGGTATTTCTGAAGACGATTGGCTACGGTCTGGCCGATCTTGTCCAGCTCGGGGTACATTTCTTCGAGGGTGGTAAGGTCGTGAGGAAACGTGTCTTCCGCGCCCACGGACTTCGTTTCGCGGTGCGGCTGCACCGGCCGGTCGTCGTCGCCCCGCACGATGCGGTAGTAGAACCGTCCTGTTTTTCCGAAGTGCTGCACCAGGTCGTTTTCCGTGAGTTTCTTCAGGTCTCCGCCGGTATGCAGGTGCATGCGTTTCATCTTTTCCGCCGTTACCTTTCCCACGCCAAAAAATTTTTCCACCGGCAGGTTCTCCATAAACGATTCCACCTGCGAGGGTGCGATAAAAGTAAGCCCGTCGGGCTTCTGCATGTCCGACGCGATCTTGGCCACGAATTTATTGATGGAAACGCCCGCCGATGCCGTAAGCTGCAATTCGTCGCGGATGGCCTGTTTGATCTGCTGCGCGATGGCAATGGCGGAGCCGATGCCTGGTTTGTCTTCCGTCACGTCGAGATAGGCTTCGTCCAGTGAAAGCGGTTCGATAAGATCGGTATAACGGCGGAAGATCTCGCGCACGTGCTGGCTCACTTCGCGGTACACGGCAAAACGCGGATATACGAAAATGAGGTGCGGGCAAAGCTGCAGTGCTCTTTTGGAAGGCATGGCCGAACGTACGCCGTATTTGCGCGCTTCGTAGCTGGCCGTGGCCACCACGCCGCCGCGCCCTTCGGGCGAACCGCCAACGGCGATGGCCGTGCCGCGGTATTCAGGATTGTACCGCTGCTCCACAGATGCATAAAAAGCATCCATGTCGATATGAATGATCTTGCGGACGGACATGCCTGCAATATACGCAACAATCAGAGCAGCGGAAACAAACGGCTTACCGGTATTTCGGCATCACCAGCAGCTTCACGATGGTATGCGCCGCGGCCGAAAGCACCAGCGCCACTACGAGTATGAGCCATTGTTTTACAGGCGTGTCGAATACGTCCGCCACGGGCGAAACGCCTTTGCCGGCATACTGGTTCACCGCAATGAACAGCAGGATGGCGCAGATCCAGAGCGTAATGTGCGACCAGCGATACTTTTTCCGGCTGTAATCATATTTTCCAAAAGAGGTGAACAATAAAAGAACGTGGGCTACAAAAAAGAGGGCAGCTGCGGTAGCGAGCATCATGAGTGGAGTCATAGTGTATGGTATTGTTTTAGGATATATTACAATATATATAAAATTACCGGCAGCTGCGGCGGTTTTGCGGGGAAATATCATAACTGGCTGATTGTGAATCGCTGAATGGCATTCAACATTATGGCCTGCGTTTTGTTG
>JBQCFV010000617.1:0-7142 GCA_051958695.1 Chitinophaga sp.
CCTGAAGCTGCGCGCCAGCTGGGGCGGAGCAGGGGATAACAGTCTGAGCATCACGGACACCTACGGCGGTTATTCTTCCGTAAGCTACGCCCTGGGCTCGGGCATCGTGCGCAGCAACCTGAGCAATCCCAATCTTAAATGGGAAAGCACCACCGCCATGGACGTGGCTATCGACGCAGGTTTCTTTGAGAACAGGATCAACCTGACAGTGGACTGGTACAACAAGCTCACGAAAAACAGGCTGGCTTCGATGCCGCTGCCTTCCGAAGCGCCTTTTGCTTCTATCGTGTACAATAACGGCGTATTGCAGAATACCGGCTGGGAAGTGGAGATCGGTGGCACCGTGCTCCGCAGGGGCGGTTTCACCTGGAACACGAACTTTTCTTTCGCTTACAACAAACAGATGATAAAAGAGCTGCCGGCCAACGACCGCGCAAAAAACCGCCAGGGCGGCAACACGATATGGGATCCCGTGCAAGGCCAAGAGATCGAGGTGGGCGGTTACGCGGAAGGCGAACGTCCTTTTGGCCTCTGGGCTTACAAAGTGGACGGCGTGTTTTCTACCGACGAAGAAGCTGCAAAATGGAACGAGTCGCACAAAGACCTGCTTTCTTCGCCGCAAGGCCAGCTGGTAGGCAAACGCGCGGGCGACTTCATTTTTGCCGATCTCAACAGCGACGGCGTGATCGATACCAAAGACCAGGTGTTTATGGGCTACCGCACACCGAACAAGATCGGCGGCTGGCAGAACAGCTTTTCCTACAAAGGCATTTCGCTCCGTGTGAACCTCGACTACGCGATGGGTCACATGATCAGCAACGGCGCGCTGGCGCGTTCGCTCGGCCAGGGCCGCGCGTTTAACGAGGGCGCTCCCGAACAGGCGCTGGGGCCGGACATCTGGCAGAAGCCCGGAGACGTGGGTAAAAAGTACGCCCGCTTTTCTTTCGCGGACTACGATTTCGGGCAGCGCAACTACCTGCGCGGTTCCAGTCTTGGCGTGAACAACAGCTATTCCTCCGACGTGTCCGCCATGATCGAGAAAGGCGATTTCCTCGCCCTCCGCGAGATCACGATCAGCTACGATCTGCCCGCCGCATGGATGCACAAGATCAGGTCTTCCGGCATGAACGTGTTCGCCAGCGTGTTCAACGTAGGTTACCTGACGAAATATTCCGGCATCAATCCTGAGACCTACACCGGTTTTGACGCGATCGGTTACCCGAGGCCCAGGCAATTCTCACTCGGCGCAACGCTCCGGTTTTAATCGAAAAAAACATTGTCATGAAACCGGGCATGTTATTGCAAGGTTCCATCCGACTTTAAAACTCAAAATATTAACGGATGAAAAAGATATTCCCATATATACTCGGCCTGATCGCCTTTACCAGCTGCGACGCGCTGCTGGACGTAAAACCGGAATCATCCATCACGGAAGCCGTTTACTGGCAAAGCGAAGGTGATTTCGAACCTTATCTTACCGGCATTTATCCCTTCATGCGGGTGTTTGCCAATAACGTTACGTATGCAACGGAAAGAAGCGAGGAGCTCGTATCCGCCCTCAACTCGCGTTTTACGGTGGCCTGGGCGCAGAACCTTACGCCTACCTCCGGCGCGCTGAATTATGCGGACTGGTACAAGGCCATCGGTCATTGCAACCTGCTCCTCGAAAAGATCGAAGCGTTCCCCTTCGCGTCCAATCCCGATCTGAAGAAAAGGATACTGGCGGAAACGCATTGCCTGCGCGCGTATTTTTATTTTCATCTCACGCGGATCATCGGCGATGCGCCCCTTATGCTGGAAGCGGTGACCGACACGGAAGTGCCGCTGCTGGCCCGTTCCCCCGCGCCGGAAGTGCTCGCCCAGATCACGGCCGACCTGGATGAGGCTATCGCGCAATTCAAATCGATCAGCGGTTTCACGCCGGAAATGATCCCGTCCAAATACCGTTTTTCCTATGCATCGGCGCAGGCGCTGAAAGCGGACGTAAAGCTCTGGAGCGCCAAAGTGCTGGCAGGCGGCGATGCAGAGCTGAACGCCGCCATCGCAGCGATCGACGAAGTGGAGAAATCCGGCGCTACGCTGAACATGGAATTTAAAGACGCGACCAACAAACGCGCGGCCTCCAATCCCGAAATGCTGCTGGCGGCCTTTTTCCTGCGGGACGAACCCGTGTCTGCCGCAGGCGGCGTGCCCGGCATCACGCATTTCTGCGTAAACGCATTCCCTTACGAAACGGGCGTGCAGGGCGCGGACAACCTGGACAGCCTGCCGTACGCCAAAACCTCGGCCAACGGCCAGGGCGCATACCAGATCAGTCCCGCGTCCAAAGCGCTGTTCACCGACCCGGCGGACAAACGCGTACCCTTTACCTGGGTTACCGAACGGCAGAACGGCGTGCCCAAGATCTCATGGATCACCAAATTCACCGGCACCATTTACGCGGACGGCCGCGTGGCGGATAACGACATTCCTATGTACCGCCTTGCAGACATCTACCTGATGAAAGCCGAAGCATACGCCGCGCTCAATAAAACTACCGAGGCAATTGAGTATCTTGAAAAAGTAAGGCTGCGCGCAGGTACCGGTGAATACACCGGGGCCACCGATAAAGCGGCCGTCGAAAAAGAGATACTGGACGAACGCGGGCGCGAGCTGTTCTTCGAAAATAAACGCTGGTACGATCTCGTACGGTTCCACAAAGGCGGTACCATTGACGTGTACGATTATGTGCCCAACCTGGCCGGCAAGGAAACACCTTTGTTCTGGCCGCTGAACACCACGGTGCTCGCTAACAACAATCTTATTCAACAAACCGAAGGATACAAGAAGTAATATGGAAAAAGTAACAGGACTCATTGCCGCAGCTTTCACCCCTTTTCACGAGAACGGCGCTATCAATCATTCACTCATTCCCGCACTGGTAGACAAGCTGGTGGAAGACGGCCTGCGGGGAATTTTCGTTTGCGGTTCCAACGGCGAAGGGCCGAACATGACCACGGCGGAAAGAATGGAAGTGGCAGAGACATTTGTAAAAGCTGCGGGCAAAAGGCTCCTGGTGTTCGTGCATGTAGGGCATAGCAGCATTGCCGAAGCGCGCGCGCTGGCCGCACATGCGCAATCCATCGGTGCGGACGCCGTTTCGGCCGTAGCCGCATTTTATTTCAAACCCAATTCCGTGCAAAACCTGGCTGACTGCATGGCGCAGATCGCTTCGGCTGCGCCGGCGCTGCCATTTTATTATTATCACATCCCGCATCTCACGGGCGTGGGCATGGACATGATCGAGTTCCTGCGCATCGCGGGGCCGGCCATTCCCAACCTGGCGGGCATCAAATACACCGCTACTTCGCTGCATGAATACCAGTCCTGCCTCGCGTATGAGAACGGGAAGTACGATATCCTTTTCGGGCTGGACGAAATGCTGCTTCCCGCGAGGGCCGTGGGCGCGAAAGGTGCGATCGGCAGCACTTATACGTTCGCCGCGCCACTGTACATTCAGACCATGAAGGCGTTCAACAGCGGGAAGATCGAAGAAGCGCGCGCTTCGCACGCCTATATGGTGGAAGTGATACGGCAGCTGCTGAAATACCCGCCCATCCCGGGTCAGAAGGCCATCATGCAAATGCTCGGCTGGGACCTGGGGCCTTGCAGGCTGCCGCTGACCACGCTCAGCGAGGAAGCATTTAATGCTTTCAGAAGCGAGCTGGCTCAGTTGTCTTTTTTTGAGAAAGCGCCGGGGAGGAAAGCGGTATCGGCGTCATAAAAGATCATTGCGTAGTGCGTACTTTTTTGAAAAGATGTTTGGGCGGGAAACCGTCCGGACATCTTTGAAACATTCATTGCGCACCCGATATATTTTTTGCAAAATGTATGAACATAACACTGTTCAACATTCTAAAAACATTCATTGCGCGCCGGGCATACCACACTTTCGGCGCCCCGCGCCAACAACACACTCGCATGCGAATATTGAACACCTGGCTGGTGATACTGGCCTGTTTGCTGACATTCAAAGCATACCCGCAACAGCCGGAAACTTTCTTTTCATGGAAAGAAGCCGCGCAGCTGCCGGATAAGGACGGTCTTGCCGGCAGTTACGCCGGTGTAAGCAACGGCGTGCTGATCATAGCCGGCGGAGCGAACTTCCCGGGCAATACCCGCCCCTGGAGCGGCGGCATTAAAACCTGGCACGATTCGGTATGGGTGATGGAAACGCCCGGCGGGGAATGGAAAGCCGCGGGTACCTTGCCCCGCCCGATGGGCTACGGCGTATCGCTCACCGCGAACAACGCGCTGATCTGCCTCGGCGGCGGCGACGCGCAGTCCAATTACAAAGATGCGTTCATGTTGCGGTACGTAAACGGCAAGCTCAGCCGTGAAACGCTGCCCGACCTGCCCGCGCCGGTCGTGAACGCATGCGGCGCAGTGGTGGACGGAACGATCTATCTCGCCGGCGGCGTGAACAGTATCAACGGCGCTACAACGCAACAGTGCTGGAGCCTCAGCCTGAACGCGGCAGACCGTGCATGGAAAATACTGCCGCCCTTGCCCGGCGCTTCGCGCATGCTGGCGATGGCGGGCGCCATCAACGGGAACTTCTACGTGTTCGGCGGTGTGCATCAGCCCGCTGGCGAAGCGCGGCAATACCTCAAGGATTGCTGGGAGTATACGCCTTTAACCGGCAGCTGGAAAAAGATCGCCGACCTGCCTCATCCGCTGGCGGCCGCGCCTACACCGGCCTACGCCGCGGGGCAAAGTCACCTGCTGCTCTTTGGCGGCGACGACGGCGGTAACGCAGCAAAAGTGAACGATCTCAAAGACGGGCACCCCGGCTTCCGGCAGGAAGTGCTCGCGTACAATATCATTACGGACGCATGGTCGGTGACCGGCAAAATGCCCGTGCAGAAAAACACGGACGCTGCGCTGAACCCGCACGCCAGCGTATACGCGCCGGTAACCACGCCGCTGGTGATCTGGCACGATCAGATCGTGCTGCCGGGCGGAGAGGCCAGGCCCGCGGTGCGCAGCCGTCACGTATTGATGGCCGCGCCGCAGCAGCCGGAAGGCCGCTTCGGCCTGCTGGACTGGCTGGTGATCGCGATGTATTTCGCGGTGGTGATCGGCATCAGCATTTATGTGTCCAGGAAGATGGGTGAGACCACGGGCGACTTTTTCCTCGGCGGTCAGAAAATACCCTGGTGGGCCGCAGGTTTGAGCATATTCGGCTCCAAGCTGAGCGCGCTGACGTTCATCGCCATTCCCGCGAAAGCCTATGCCACGGACTGGGTGTACATGCTCAACAACCTGATGATCATCGCCGTGGTGCCGATCGTTACCAGCTTCTACCTGCCTTATTTCCGCAAGCTGCGCATCACCAGCGTGTACGAATACCTGCAGGTGCGCTTTGACAAAAAAGTAAAATTGCTGGGCAGTCTTACTTTCGTGATCTTCCAGCTCAGCCGGCTCGGCGTGGTGATCTATCTCCCCGCGCTCGTATTGAGCACGGTAACGGGCACGAATATATTCCTCTGCATATTTCTTACCACGCTCATCACCACCGCGTACAGCGTATTCGGCGGCATCGAGGCCGTGGTATGGACGGAAGTGATGCAGGTGTTCGTATTGCTCGGCGGAGCGCTGGTAAGCTTCTTTTTTGTGGCCGCGAATACGGACGGCGGTTTGGGCGGACTGTTCAGCGAAGCTTCCGCAGCGGGCAAATTCAAGCTCGCAGATCTCGGCTGGAGCATGTCGCAGCCCGTGTTGTGGGTGATCGTGTTAGGCGCCTTCCTCACCAACCTTGTAACGTATACCTCAGACCAGGTGGTAGTGCAGCGTTACCTCACCACCAGCACTGAAAAAGAAGCCCGTCAGTCCATCTGGACGAACGCATTGATGGTGATACCCGCCACCTTCATATGTTTTGGCGTAGGCACGGCCTTGTGGTTCGTCTACCGGCATCACCCGGCGGCGCTGAACCCGCATGGCAGAACGGACGACGTATTCCCATGGTTCATTTCGCAGCAGCTGCCCGCGGGTCTGTCAGGGCTGGTGATCGCGGGATTGTTCGCCGCCACCATGTCCACCATCAGCTCCAGCATGAACGCCATCGCCACGGTGCTGACCACCGATTTTTACAAGACCTTCAAAAAAGACGCCACCGACAAACAAAGCCTCGTGTTCGCCAAACGCATCACCATGCTGCTGGGCGCCACCGGCTGCGCCATTGCCGTGTATCTTGTTTACCTGCAGAACGTTTCCATCTGGGACCAGTACCTGAAGATCATCGGGTTGTTCGGCGGCTGCCTCGCAGGCATGTTCGCGGCGGGCATATTTTTCCCGAAGATCAACAGCAAAGGCATTTTCTTCGGCTTCATCCTCAGCAGCATCGGTCTTTATTTCGTGCAGCGCAGCGAAGCCGTGAGCTTTTTCCTCTACCCCGTATTCGCCGTGATCGGCTGCGTGGTGGCAGGATATATTTTCAGTTTCATTTTCCCGGAATCAAAAGATAAAACGCAGATCGTACCATGAAAAAGATAATCGCCGCCATCATATTGTTCATCGCCTGTCTTCCCGCTTGGGCGCAGGTGACGGTATATGAATCAGGAAAAGAAGGATACCGCTCTTTCCGCATCCCCGCCATCGTAAAGCTGCCGGACGGCACGCTGCTGGCCTTTGCGGAAGGAAGGGTGGGAGATGCCAACGATTTTGGCGACATCGACATCGTGCTCAAAAAAAGCAAAGACAACGGCAAAACCTGGGGCCCGCTGCAGGTGGTGGCGGACAATAAAAATATGCAGGCCGGCAATCCCGCGCCCGTCGTAGATCTTACCGACCCCGCACATCCGCGCGGCCGTGTATTTCTTTTTTACAACACCGGCAACAACCACGAAAGCGAAGTGCGGAAAGGGAACGGCCTCCGCGAAGCATGGTACGTCGCTTCCGCGGACGGCGGCCTTACCTGGGACGCGCCCGTGAACATCACCGCCATGGTGCACCGGCCAAAGCAGGCGCCGTACAACTTCAGCGAAGACTGGCGCTGTTTCTTCAACACGCCCGGCCACGCCATGCAGTTCACCCGCGGCAAATACAAAGGCCGCATCTATGTCGCCACCAATCATTCCGCCGGAGACCCGCAGCCGAAG
>JBQCFV010000618.1:0-2270 GCA_051958695.1 Chitinophaga sp.
GCTGTTCGACGCTATTCTTGCGGAACGCAGGCTGGAACTGGCTTTTGAAGGGCACGACAGCTACGACGCGTTCAGGAACGGCCTGCCCGTAGTGCGGAACTACGATTCGTTCAATTTTGCGGCCATCACCGTAAACGCCACCGACGCCAGGGTAGTGATGCGCATTTCGCAGGACGTGCTGATAGAAAATCCGAACATTTCCCAGAACAAACAATAACCCACTAAACAGTAAACGATATGAACAGAAAATACGCCGTGGCCATGCTGCTCGCACTCAGTCCGCTCTACACCCTCGCGCAGCGGCAGTTTACGCTGGAAGGCCGGTTCGAAGGGCCGGCAAAGGATTCGGTATTCCTGATGTATGCCGGTGCGGACGGGCAACGCGTCTTTTCCGGCAAAAGCACTGTCAACGGGCAGTTCACTTTTACCGGCGAGATCGCCTGTCCCACGCAGATGCGCATCTGCGGCAAAAGCAGATAGGAAAAGCTGGACGACCGCAATATGTGGGAACGCATGCAGACCTTTTACGCAGAACCTGGAACAGTACAGGTTTCCGGCGACCCGACCATAAAAGGCGGGCTGAAGGTCAGCGGCTCCAGAACGCAGCTGGAAGCCGAAGAGCTGGAAAAATTGCAGCAGCCCGTGAGAGACGAAATGCAGCCGCTGAGCGATGCGTTCGCGAAGGCGGCGAAAACGGATAAGGACAAAGCCGCGGAGATCAGGGAACAATTGCAGCCGTACCAGGAGCGCCTTAGAAAAATCAACCACGCCTTTATTCTCGCTCATCCCAAATCGTTCGTAAGCACCGACCAGTCGATCTTCCTGGTAGCTTCCCTCACGCTCGATGAAATAAAAACCATCTACAACAATTTCAGCGACGCGCAGAAAAACACTGTCAACGGCAAAAGCATCGGCGATCAGATCCGCGAGATGGAAAGCGGTTCCCCCGGCGCCGTTGCGTCCGTTTTCTCGGGCACCGACATCAGCGGGAAATCTTTGAGCCTGGCGGACTTCCGCGGCAAATACGTGCTGCTCGACTTCTGGGCCAGCTGGTGCGTGCCCTGCCGCGCGGGCAACCCGCACCTGCTGAAATTGTACGGCATGTACAAATCAAAAGGCTTCGAGATCATCGGCGTGTCCGACGACGACCGCAACCCCGCCGCATGGCGGAAGGCAGTGGAGAAAGACGGCATCGGCGTGTGGAAACACATCCTTCGCGGCCTCAAATTCGAGAACGGCGAATTTGACCGTTCCGAAGACCGCTCGCAGGCATACGGCATTCATACGCTGCCCACCAAAATACTCGTAGGCCCTGACGGGAAGATCATCGGCCGTTACGGCGACAGCATCGGCGAACCCGACGAGGCGCTGGATAAAAAGCTGGCGGAGATCTTTGGCGGCGTGAAAAACGGCGGATAATCAGAATATTGACCAACCATTAAAAACCCCTGGCTTTTTGAGGCCAGGGGTTCTTTTTTAAACGAGTATGAAATCAGTGTTACAGTTTCACGATCTTCCGCAATTCTTTTCCTTTCGGCCCGCTCAGCTGCAGCATGTATACGCCCGGCGGCAGCTGCTGCACATCGATCTCGAACTGCTGCCGCCCCTCCAGCGTCAGCAGCTTCACCACGCGCCCGGAAACGTCGCGCAGTTCGGCTTTATTATACACGCGGTCCGTTTGCACGCGCACGAAATTGCCCGCGGGCACGGGAAATACTTTCGTATGGGTAATGGCGGGCGTTTCAACGGCCGCTGGCGGCATTTTGCGCAATAACGAACCCGTAGTGTATTCCAGCACGGGCCGCAACGCCGTATTGCCGGTTTCCTTCGAGCTGAAAGACGCGTCCGTCGTACTGCCGGTACCGTTAGACACCACTTTCAGCGAAAGCATGCCGTCGCCGGATTTTTCCGCAAGCGCAACGGCCGTCACGTCCCATTCCGCGTAATTGCCCGCGGCCATGCCCTGCACCGTATCGATGTTGGATGTCGCGGCAGGCATATTATTCCAGTTGATGCCGGTTTCCGTCCAGCTGTCGTTGCTTACAAACTGGGCTATCCACGGCACGGAGGCAACGCCCGTGTTCGCGTAGTTCACGTACAGCCGCAGTTTTACGTTATCCGTGCCGGCGGGCAGCGCGGACACGTCGAATTTGAAAAACGTTTCGCGGGAATAACCCACACCGTCTTTTTTTATTACCAGCGATGTTGCGCTGCCGTAGTTGACGCCGGCATAGGACGTGCCGTTTCGTACATAGGCATCCGCGGTAGCA
>JBQCFV010000619.1:0-3580 GCA_051958695.1 Chitinophaga sp.
ACTTTTTATCTTAGTGCTTGCAAATTGCAAGTGCTAAGATAACGATAACCCTCAAATTACGCACATCATGGAAAATTCCGCGATTACCAGGCAGCTGCTGGACATGTATTACAAAGGATTCGCCCGCAAACAGGGCTGGGAGCACACGATCGCCGACGACTTCGAATTTACCGGCGGGGATATGGCCAACGCCGCGCCCCTTACCGGCAAAGCCGCGTATATAGCCGTGATTGACCGGTTTTCGCGGACGTTTACGGACATGCGTGTGAAGACAATGATCGTCGAAGGCGACCGCGCATACGTGACCGGTAATTATGATTTCGCATTTCCCAACGGCGAACGCATCAACGGCGATGTGGCCGAGGTTTGGCAGGTGAAGAACGGGAAGCTCGCTGCGCTGACGATCTTTTTTGACACGTTGACTTTCAGCAGGAATGCGCCGCGCTGAAAAGAACGCAGCCTTTTTGACACGCTGACTTTCAGCAGGAATACGCCGCGCTGATAAGAACGCAGATGGTAAGGCCGCCCGGCCGGGAAGCCATACGTTCGCACCGGCCTTCCTGCAACAACCATACCGTCACTTTTTGATTCCCCGTTAAAAAAGTTATTTTTAACCCGGTTTAAGAGGCGTTTTGATGACGAAATCAACCTGGGGAATAAAAAGCGTTGCCGCTTTAATAAGATTGCTGCTCTTTACTGCCGGCGCGTTCGCGCAGGAGGGTAGCATGCGTTTTTCCCATCTCGGCATCGCCGACGGGCTCTCTCAAAGCTCCGTTTACCACATCTTCCAGGATTCCCGCGGCTTTATCTGGATCGCCACCACCGACGGCCTCAACCGTTACGACGGTTACAATTTCCGCCATTTCCGTTACGATCCCGGCAACCCTTACAGCATCAACAGCAACGAGCTGCTTTGCATCGAAGAAGACCGGCAGGGCAACCTGCTCGTAGGCACGGCCCTCGGGCTCGACCTGTTCGATTGCCGCCTGGAACGTTTTCACCGCATTTTGCCGGACACGCTGCTGCCGGAATATGTTTTCAAACACGTGAACGTGATGAAGCGCGACCACGAGGGCAACGTGTGGATAGGCACGCCCCGCGGGCTGATGCGGTACGACGACGAAAAACGCGTGCTGCGCCCGGTGGAGCTGGGGCGCGGCCCAGGCAAGCCTTACGTGCGCTCCATGGCCTTTGACAGCGACGGGCTGTTGTGGGTGACGGGCATGAACTCGGTGTTTTGCTACAACCCCGCTACCGGCAGGCTGCTGCCGGTGCCCGAAGCATTGACGCGCAACCCGGCGATGAGAAAAAGCCCGACGCAATGCATCGATGTGGACAGTTTGGGCAACATTTGGGTAGGCACGGAAAAGGATGGTCTCATTGTTTGGGACCGCCGCACCGGCCGCACGGAGAACTACAATTCAGGTACCGCGCTGCGCGTGAGCAGCGACATGGTGCGCGCCATATTTTTTCATAAAGGCGAAACCTGGATCGGCACCCGCAACGGTTTGTACGTCATGAACGGGCAGCGCACGGCCGTACGCCATTTTGTGATGGATAAATATGATCCCTATTCCATTTCAGGCAACAGCATCCTCAGCATCATGAAGGACAAGGCCGGGAGCATATGGGTCGGTTCTTTTGCCGGCGGCGTGAGCGTGGAGCATCCGGGCAATGAGAATTTCAGTTATATCAACGAACAGATGGGGCGCAAGCCGGGCCTGACCTACCGCGTGGTAAGCAGCATCCGCGAAGATGAAGACCGCAACCTCTGGATCGCGACGGAAGGTGGGGGGCTGAACGTATACGACCGCCATAAAGATGAATTTCATCACATCCGCGTGAACACCGCGGCGCCGCATCATGTGAACCCGGAGATGGTAAAGGCATTGCAGTTCGACGGGAAAGGCGGTTTATATATCGGCACGCTGGAAGGGTTGTACCGCTATGATACCCGTTCGGGCGGCATGCGGCCAGTACCGCTCAAAGCCTCTCCGAGACTGACTTCCGACGAAGTGGTGTACGGCCTGGCCGGTAACGCGGAGCGGATGTGGGTAGGCACCAAAGGCGGCCTTTTCCGGATCGGAGGCGGCGATACCGTCCGTTACCGGCACAACCGCAACGATTCGGGCAGCATCATTTCCAACGACATCAACGCGCTGATGCAGGACAGCCAGGGCGGCGTGTGGATCGGCACCGAAGTAGGCCTTTCCTGGCTGCCGGCGGACAGCAACCGGTTCCGCAATTACCTCGCGGAATACGACAGCGTATTTAACAAAAACGCCATCCTCTGCATTTACGAGGACGACCGCCGCAATATCTGGATCGGCACGCGCGGCGGCGGCCTGAAGCTGCTCAACCGCGAACGCAGCCAGTTCTTTACGCTCGACACTTCCTTCGGTCTTTCCAGCAACATCGTGCACGGCATTATACAGGACCAGCTGGGCGACCTCTGGGTGAGCTTCAACCAGAGCATCGCGCGCATCGTGTTACGCAAGGCGCATGCGCCTTTTGATAAAAAAGACGTGCAGGTAGTGAACTATTCGGTGAACAACGGTCTTGGCTCCAACGAATTTCTGGCCGCCACCTGCCGCACGGCTTCGGGCGAGGTAATGTTCGGCGGCACCAACGGCATCGTATCGTTCAATCCCGGCAAGCTCATCATCAACAAAACAAAGCCGCCCGTCGTCCTCACCTCCTTTCTCATCAAGAACAGGCCCGTGGCCATCGGGGAGAAGGGCTCGCCGCTCGGCGAAAGCATTACCTACACCGGTCCTATTACCTTGCGGCACGACCAGGCGTTCTTCACGATCGGCTTTGCCGCGCTCAATTACATCAACCCGCGCACCAACCAGTATGCTTACGTGCTCGAAGGCATGAAGGGCGATCCGCAATGGAACTACGTGGGCGGCAGGCAACAGGCTTCTTTCACCAACCTCGACGCGGGCGAATACATCTTCAAAGTAAAAGCTGCCAACAACGACGGGTTGTGGAACGAACAATACACCAGCTTACACATCACCGTGCTGCCGCCTTTGTGGAAAACCTGGTATGCTTACCTGTTTTACATTGCGGTGATCGCGGGCGTATTGTATTTTTTCTGGAACCATTCTCTCAAAACGGCGCGGCTGCGGCACGAGCTGCAAATGCAGCAGCGCAGCCGGGAAAAGGACAGGGAGCTGGCGCAAAGGAAACTTTCTTTTTTCACCGATATTTCCCACGAGATCAAAACTCCGCTCACGCTCATACTGGCGCCGCTGGAAAAGCTGCTGGGCAGCGAGGAAGCGGGGGATAAAGTGCGCCAGCAGCTGCAGCTGATGCAGCGCAACGGAGAACGCCTGCTCCGGCTCACCGATCAATTGCTGGATTTCCGGAAGTTCGAGGCGGGGCATATGAAATTGCAGGTGGCGCGGTACGATATGGTGAAATGCATGCGGGGCATCATCCTTTCTTTCGACGCATTTGCGCGTCAGCGTGGCATAAAGCTGGAGCTGACCATGCAGGAGCCGCAGATGCCGTTGTGGTTCGACCAGGACAAGCTGGAGAAGATCATGTTCAACCTGCTGTCCAACGCCGTGAA
>JBQCFV010000620.1:0-2592 GCA_051958695.1 Chitinophaga sp.
CAGTCCCCTAAAGCATAATGATCCCGCACAAAGACATCGACGACCGCAGGCTCCGTTCCCTGATCCGCGCCGGAGCGGTCCGCTTCGGCGGCAACCGCAGGCTGAAAATTTACGGCACGCTGCAGTGCGCTTCCGGCAAAAGAATGAAGCGGGAGAACCGCGTATTTTTTGACAGCGAACGGTCAGCGCAGGAAAACGGTTACCGGCCCTGCGGGCATTGCATGCGCGAGGCGTACCAGGCGTGGAAGCGGTACCATTTGTGATACCCGGCTATCTTTTCAATGCATTCATAACGCCTTATCCCTGCCTTTGGTGCGCTTGATATACGCTTCATAGTCCCTGCATCTTCCTATAACCGTAATTATAAACTATTATTTTCCCAGGTAACCGTTTCCCCCGCCTTCATCCGCAGCTGCAGCAGCGGGCTGCTTTCACCTTCCGGCGTAAACGGCAGCCTTATCTTCAAAAGCCCGCCTTTCTCCGCGGTTACCTCCACGAAGGAAGGCTTGCCGTTTTTCAGGGAAGCACTTACAAGAAAAGCGCCCTCCGCGCGCAGATGCGTGAAGCGCACGTTTTTCCAGCTTTCCGGGAGCGCCGGGAATATTTCCAGCACCTCGCCCTGCTGCTGCATCAGCAGCTCATGCACGCCCTGCGCAAACGCAAAGTTGCCTTCCAGCGTAAAAGGGCGGTACGTGAAATTCGAATATTGCCCGCCTTTCTGATCGCCGTTCAGATGAAAACTGTTGGGCGACACAAAATTCGAGGCAAAGATGCGCAGCTGTTTCACCGCGCTGTCCGCCTCTTTTGCACGCGCATAAATGGAAGCCATCCACGCGAAGGAATAACCCACCCATGCGCGCGTGCCTTTTTCCTCAATACGGCGCAGGCTGTTTTTGATGATAATGGCATCGTCCGGTTTGCCGGTCTGCAAAAGCGCAAGCGGGTAAATAGCCATGTATTGCGAGAAATGACGGTGGGAGCTGTTCAGGGGTTCTCCCGGCGCCACGCTCAGCCCGTGTTCGTCCGCATCCAGCGCGGGGAGCTGTTGGCGTAGGGTTTCCCAGTGCGCGGCTTCTGCGGGTTTGCCCATGGCTTTGCTGGTTTCAGCGGCGGCGGCGAACAGGAAATGCGCCAGCGAAAGATCGTAATTGGTCCAGCCGGTGAACCAGGCATGGATGCTGTTGTCGTGGTACTCGGGGCTGGAGCTGAGCGGCAGCCTGCGCAGGCCGTTTTCCAGCCGGGTAACGTTCTCAAGGAAAAGGGCGCATTCCTGTATCCATGGATAGACGCGGGTTTGCAGCAGCTTTTCGTCCATCGAGTATTTCCATTGCCAGTACATGTGCTGGCTCAGCCAGGCGCCGGTGGAAGGAGAGAGGGAATACTGTATCCAGCCGCCCATGGGCTGGCCGGTAATAGTGGCCACTCCGGGCACGTTCAGGCCTTTTACCCGGAAATAATCTTTGGTCATTTGCAGGCTGGCGGGACGGATATTCCAAAGCCAGTCCGTGAACGTAGCGGCTTCCTGCAGATGGTTGCCGGTATAGGCGGGCCAGTAGCTGAGCTGGGTGTTGAGGTCGTTGTGGAAATCGCCTTTCCAGGGCGGGAGGTTGCCATTGTCAGCCGTCCATACGGCCTGCAGGCTGATGGCCGGTGCGCCTTCGCGGGCGGTGGCGCCCAGCTTGTACATGTCGCGATAATATTGTTTTTCCAGCAGCGTGTCCGGCAGGCTTACGGAAGACTTTGACCAGAACTGCTTCCACCACCCGGCATGGCTTTCCCAGCCGGTGGGCTCTTTTAAGGCGGTGTTCAGTCCGGGCAGCTGCGCGGAGCGGTTGTTGCTGATCGTCCATTGACCGATGACCCTGTTGCCGGGAAAACGTTTCCAGCTCACTTTTACTTCGTAATAGTTCCCTTGTGCCGTGGGCTGGTGGTAAAGGATGCTATTCGTTGTTCGGGTGATCGTTCCCGCGGGATAGCCAAGTTTTTCCAGCCCGAGCCCTTCCACGCTGTTGCCATCGCTTCCCCGCCGGCCGGTGTTGTAACCGGGAACGGACAGCTCGGGCAGGGGCGCTTCCCCGCTGATATTTTCAAACGAAAAATACCCGGTCTGCCGGCTGGCATGAATATAAAAATGCGCGGTGACACCGTTGCCGAACGTGATAGTATTGAGCGCGGTGGCGAGGTCCAGCTCATTGGACAGCACCTTGCCAAGCCGTTCCATGCTGAACTCCAGCGCGGCGCCCGGTAGTTTGGTGGGCCAGGGGGATGCTTCATAAGGCGCGTCCATGGCGCGTTGCACGGTATCGTACCGTTTGGCGAGCACCTGCTGCTCCACCCATTTCCATGAATATTTTTTGAGATCGAGCGCGGGGCGTTCGTCCCAGAGGTCCACACGGTCGAGCGAAAGCCGCAGCCTGCCGGCCTTTTCCCAGACGAGCGCGCCCAGCATGCCGTTCCCTAAAGGGATGGCTTCGTCCCAGCGCGCGGCAAGGGCGGGGAATACGAGGTTGTGCGAGGGCTTCAGCTGCGCATTGGCGGGCGTCAGGCCGGCCAGCGCCATGAATAACAGGAGGATCTTTTTCATACACGGAT
>JBQCFV010000621.1:0-3077 GCA_051958695.1 Chitinophaga sp.
TAGAACTGGCTGAGCGCGGATTGCGGGCCGCCCTGGCAATACAGCAGCGTGGGATATTTTTTCGACGCATCGAAGTCCGGCGGATAGATCACCCAGGCCAGCATCTGCTGCCCGTCGGTGGTTTTGATCCAGCGTTCTTCCACTTTGCTTTGCTGCAGGCGGCTGTAAATATCGTTGTTCACGCCGGTAAGCTGCTTTACGCCGCCGTTTTTGAGATCTACGGTATACAGCTCCGCCGCGTGGTTCATGTCCGTGCGCGTTACCACCATGGTGTTGCCGTGCTGGCCGACGAAACCGTTCAGGTCGTGGAGGCCTTTGGTAAGCTGACGGATGTTGCCGCCGGTCGCTTCAAACAGCTGCTCCGTGCCTTTTACCACCGCGAGGAAAAATATCCTGCCGTCGTTTTTGCTGAAGCAGGCGCCGGCTACGGTGCCGTCCCATTTTTCGGTGAGATTG
This sequence comes from Chitinophaga sp., assembly GCA_051958695.1. Classification (GTDB taxonomy): domain Bacteria; phylum Bacteroidota; class Bacteroidia; order Chitinophagales; family Chitinophagaceae; genus Chitinophaga. The sequence continues at coordinate 457 of JBQCFV010000621.1, forward strand.
CGGCGTTTGCCGGTAGCCAGGTCGTATTCGATAATGTCGTTCTTGTCGGCCTCATACCCGTCGCGCGCCATGCTCAGCCAGAGCATGCGTTTGCCGTCCGGGCCGAAGGCGGGCGATACGTCGTACCCCATCATGCCTTCGGAAAGGTTCTCCGTTTGGCCGCTGGCGAGGGTGTAGCGGTAAATATCGGTGTTGGTGCTTACGGCGTAGTCTTTCCCGTGTTTCTTTTTGCAAACGTAGATGATCTGTTTGCCGTCGGGGCTCCAGATGAGGTCTTCCGCGCCGCCGAAAGGCATCTGTGGGCAGTCGAACTTTTCATCCTTCATGATGTCCACGGGCTCGCCGACCTTGCCGGTAGTTGCGTCCCAGGTGGCGTAAAATACGTGGTTAAAGCTGCCATCCTCCCAGGCATCCCAGTGGCGGTAGTTCAGGCTGGTGTATACCTGCACGTTCGATTTGGGAAGATCGGGGTAGCGGTCGGCGCCGGTGATCTTTTCCAGCTTCACCTCTTTGGAGAAAAGGATATGTTTGCCGTCCGGCGAAATGCGCACGTTTTGCAGGCCGCCTTCCACCTCTGTCAGCTGTCTGGCGTTCGCACCGTCCGCGTCCATTTGCCAGAGCTGGCCTTTATGGCTGTAGAGGATGCGCCCGCCCGATACCTGTACTACGGATTCGCCGCCGGCCGCGGTGGTGAGCTGTTTGGCCGCGCCGCCGGAAACGGGTACCGCCCAAAGGTTGCGTTCGCTTTTATTGTCCTGCATATTGTAGCGGGAAACGCCGAATATAACCGTTCCGTCGTCCGTAACCGTTTCCCCGCTTACCCTTCCCAGCTGCCAGAGCAGCTCGGGCGTCATCTTTTGTTGTGCCATGCTTTGCTGAATGAATAAAATACCTGCTAACAGGAATGTTTTACGCATTGGTGTAGATTTTGTTGTGGTGAGGCATAAATGTAGGAAAAATTACCCTGACGGCTCACGCGGCGGTAATTCATTAACTTTGCAAAAATTCTGAACATACTTTGATAGAAAAAACTCAGGCGGTAGCACAAAACGAGCGCGCAGTGCTGGTAGGGCTGATCCATAAAGAACAATCGGAAGAGCAGGTGCAGGAGTACCTGGACGAGCTGGCATTCCTGGCGGACACGGCCGGCGCCGCCGCGGTGAAACGCTTCACCCAACGCCTGCCGCACCCGGACAGGGCCACGTTTATCGGTAAAGGCAAGCTGGAGGAAGTACGGCAATACGTGGCGGGCAAAGACATCAGCATCGTGATATTCGACGACGAGCTTACCGGCTCGCAGATCTCCAACATCCAGAAAGAGCTGAAGGTAAAAGTGATCGACCGCAGCGACCTCATCCTCGACATCTTCGCGCGCCGCGCCCGCACGGCCCAGGCCAAAGTGCAGGTGGAGCTGGCGCAGTACCAATACATCCTGCCGCGCCTCCGCGGCATGTGGACGCACCTCGAACGCCAGAAAGGCGGTATCGGTATGAGGGGCCCCGGCGAAACGGAGATCGAAACGGACCGCCGTATCGTGAAAGACAAAATATCGCTGCTGCGCAAACGGCTGGCGGAAATCGACAAACAGTCGCTTACCCAGCGGAAAGACCGCGGGGAGTACATCCGCGTGGCCCTCGTAGGGTATACCAACGTAGGCAAAAGCACCATCATGAACCTGCTCAGCAAAAGCGAAGTGTTTGCCGAGAACAAACTTTTCGCCACGCTGGACACTACCACCCGCAAAGTGGTGTTCGAACAAACGCCGTTCCTGCTCAGCGATACCGTAGGTTTCATCCGCAAGCTGCCGCACCACCTGGTGGAGAGCTTCAAGTCCACGCTGGACGAGGTGCGGGAAAGCGACATCCTCATGCATGTGGTCGACATCAGCCACCCGCGGTACGAAGACCAGATCGAAGTAGTGAACCGGACGCTCACCGAGTTGAAAGCGATAGACAAGCCCACCATCCTCATCTTCAACAAAATGGACCTGTACGAAAAGCAGACCTTTGATGAATGGCTGACGGAGGATATCAAAAAAGACATCCTGCAGCAGCTGAAGGAAAGCTGGCAGCACCGCACCCACGGCAACAGCGTATTTATTTCCGCTACCGAAAGGATGAATATCGACGAGCTGCGCAAAACCATCCTCGAAAAGGTGATGCAGCTGTACCGTGAACGTTATCCCTATAAATCCGAATATTTCTTTTGATGGCGAAACAGTACAACTGGCACCGCTTTGCCGACGCGGACGATCCCGTGGCGGGAGAAGCCGTTATCACCGTGCAGGAAGTGCATGGCAAAAAGGTCTGCTTCACGCGCTACCAGGGCCAATTGTACGCCTTCGCGCATAAATGCCCGCATGCGGGCGGCATGATGGCGGACGGTTTTATCGACGACCGCGGCAACGTGGTGTGCCCGGTACACCGGTACCGTTTCAGCATCCGCAACGGGTATAACAGCAGCGGCGAAGGATTTTACCTGAAGACCTACCCGCTGGAGCAGCGGGAGGACGGGCTGTACCTCGGGCTCGAGAAAAGCTGGTTGGGATGGTAATGCTGGAAGCAAGGCCTCCCCAGCCGGAAGTATCTGTCTAAAGTCAACAGAAAGGCCGCCCCGTTTGG
>JBQCFV010000622.1:0-4446 GCA_051958695.1 Chitinophaga sp.
AGTGTATGCGCATGTCAGTTCACAAAACTAAATGATAAAATTTCCTGTCCACCAGTGAAGTAAACCGTTCATTCGGCAGGTCCTCCCTTTTCACTTCCACAAAGCCGTTTTTCTCATAGAAACGGTGCGCGGTGGTCATTACTTCCGTGGTGCCGAGATAGATGTCTTTGAAACCTTTTTCTTTCGCCCAGTCGATCAGCGTGTCCAGCAAACGCTTGCCTGTCCGGTGCTCCCGGCCGCGGTAATTTTTATCGACGAACATTTTCCGCAGCCCCGCCTGCCGGTTGCCGATATCCATCAGCGCGATGGTACCCACCACCTTATCGCCGTCCAGCGCGGTCCAGAAGTTGCCTTTGCCATCCTGGTACACTTCGGGGATCTTCAGGAGGTCGGGCTGATGTTCGATGGTGACGGGCAGGCCAAATTCCGCTTGCTGAATGGGAAGTATCAGCGAGATCACGTCGTTGGTACGGGCCGGGTCAAATGGTATTATCTCGATCATGTGTCTTTATGTTTTATCGGGAAGCGCTTGCGGGAACCGGATGTCCATGTCCGTTTCAATGTCCTTCGGCAGCTGTTTGCCGGTTTTGGCGTCCAGCTCTCTGATAATCTCGAACTTCCCGATGATGGTATCGCTTTTTCTTTTTCCGTCCTTCAGCCGCTCCATGGCCGTATCATACGCGTTGCCGGCCTGTTTGAGATTGCGGCCGATGCCTTGCATCTCTTCAAGGAAAAGAATGAATTTGTCATACAGCAGGCCGCATTGCCGGAAGATCTCTTCGACGTTGCGTACCCTGTTCTCGTTTTGCCACAACAGGCGAACGATCTTGAAAGTAGCCACGAGCGTGGACGGGGTGATGAGCACGATCTTTTTTTTCATCGCGCGGTTGAAGATGTCCGGGTTTTCGTTCAGCGCCAGTGTGAGGGCGGATTCGAAGTGCATGAACATGAACACGAAATCGGGCGTGTTGAGCGTGCCGAGGCGCTGGTAGTTGCGCCCTGCCAGCTCGTCGATATGTTCGGTGATGTTACGCACGAGCTGCCGTACATGCGCTTTTTTTTCTTCGGGCTCGGTAGCGTTGAAGTAGGCCACATAAGCGTTGAGCGACACCTTGCTGTCTATCACGAGATGTTTGCCGTCAGGCAGGCGCAGGATAAAATCGGGGCGGCGGTTGCGTTCCTCTTCCTGGTCGCGGTGCACTTCTTCGCTGGTGTAGTCGATGTATTTCTGCAAACCTTCGGCTTCGAGGATGAGCTTTAAACGGTCTTCCCCCCAGCTGCCCTGCACTTTCACGTCCGATTTCAAAGCGCCGGCAAGCCGCTGCGCGTCCTCGCTCAGCTGGAAGTTGAGCTTTTGCAGGTTCTCTATTTCTTTTTTGAGGGAAGTGAGGTCTTGTATGTCTTCTTTCCGCGTGTCCTCGATGATTTTGCGGAACTGCCCGATATCGTTCTTCAGGGGGGAAAGGATGTGCTCCATGGCGGTGCGGTTGGTGTCCGCAAAATCCCGGCTCTTTTGCTGCAGGATGTCGCTCGCCATGTTCCTGAATTCCTGGCGGTTGGACTCGTGTATCTTTTCCAGCTTTTCGCTGATGCCGGATAGCTGTTCGATCTCTTTTACAAGTCCGCCCAGCCTGGCTTCCATCACGCGGGCTTCCGCTTCTTTGTCTTTCAGCTCCTGTTCGCGCTGGTGAAGGGTGAACAATATGTTATCGTACATCTCGCGGGAAACGAAACGTTCTTCCACCTGCTGCGGGCTCAGTCTTTCGGCAAGCTCATGGCGGGGAACAAAAAACTTCCGGAGGAAAAGATAACCGCCGAGGCCGCCCGCCAGCAGCCCGATGATAAGACCGGATAACAGGGTTACGCTCATATCTTTCAAAAATAAACAATTACACGAGACGGCGGTGCAACGCATTTGCGTATAAAAAAAGCCCGGACTGTCGCCCGGGCTTGCTCAATCATATCTCTAAAGTGGACTGATTATCTGAAATGATAACGCACGAAGGCTTCCATGGCCGCGTATTTCTGCAAACCGAGGCGGTCGTACAGGTCGGCGGTGTTGGCGTTCCTTTCTTCGGCGCGCTGCCAGAACTCGCGTGCGTCCGTACCCTGGAAAGGCACCACGTCTTTCTGGCTCTGGTGGATAAAAATGCCGAGGCGTTTCTGCAGCACCTGGTCGGGGCTCATGGGCACGGCCATTTCGATCTCGTGGATGTCCCATTCCTGCCATGCGCCTTTGTACAGCCATACCCAGCAGTCTTTCGCCCATGGTTCGTCTTTCACGATGTCGAGCGCCGCGAAGATCACGTCGAGGCATACTTTGTGCGTGCCGTGCGGATCGGCAAGGTCGCCCGCGCAATAGATCTGCTGCGGTTTCAGCTCGCGGAGCAGGTCTACGGTCAGCTGCACGTCCTCGGGGCCCATCGGTTTCTTTTCCACCAGCCCTGTTTCGTAAAAAGGCAGGTTCTGGAAGTGTGCGTGATCGTCGCCCACGCCTACGTAACGGCAGGTGGCCTTGGCCTCGCAGCGGCGGATCAGGCCTTTGATGGCGCGGATCTCGGGAGTATCTTTCTGGCTCGGTTTTTTGATCTGGATGAAAGCTTTCGCATCTTCCAGTATCTGCGCGCTTTTGCTCCTGTCGATGTCGAACATGCCTTCAAAACCCACGGCAAAATCGATAAAGCGCAGCAGGAACTCGTCGGTAACGGCGATGTTGCCGGAGGTCTGGTACGCTACATGCACGTCGTGGCCCTGCTCGTGCAGGCGGATGAAGGTGCCGCCCATGGAGATGATATCATCGTCCGGGTGCGGGGAGAAGATCACCACCCTTTTTCGTTCGGGCGTTGAACGTTCGGGATGATTGGGCAGCTGCGCGCCGGGCTTGCCGCCGGGCCAGCCGGTAATGGTATCGCGGATGGCGTTGAACTCGTTGATGTTAAGCTCGTATGCGGAGCCGTATTGCACGATCAGGTCGTTCAGGCCGTTGTTATTATAATCTTTGTCGGTGAGCATGAGGATGGGCTTGCCGAGCTTCAGCGCCAGGTTGGTCACCGCTTTGCGGATGAGCTTGGGTGTCCATTCGCAATCGCCGGTGAGCCAGGGCTCTTTGTTGCGGGTGAGGTCGGCTGCTGCCTGCTCGTCAATCCCGAACTTGCAGTTGGTATGCTGCTGCAGCAGGGAAGCGGGCACCTGGTCGGTGCTATGGCCTTCCACGGAGCGGCAAACGATCTTGGCTTTGTGTGAGCCCCATGCGAGCAGCACCACTTTTTTGGCTTTCATGATGGTGCCGATGCCCATGGTCACTGCAAGACGGGGCACCTGGCTCATATTGGAGAACTCGTAGGCGTTGGCAAGACGGGTGCTGTTGTCCAGCGTAACGAGGCGGGTGTGGGAGTTCACGTTGGAACCCGGTTCGTTAAAACCGATATGACCGTTGTTGCCGATGCCGAGTATCTGTATGTCGATACCGCCGGCTTCTTCGATCTTGCGTTCATAAGCGGCCGCATATGCCTTGATCTGCTCTTTGGGAATGGTACCGTCCGGTACGTGATAATTGCCTTCGGGAATGTCGATGTGATTAAAAAGATGCTCTTTCATAAAGCGGTTGTAGCTTTGACGGGCATCCGGCTCGATGGGGTAATACTCGTCGAGGTTAAATGTTACTACGTTTTTAAAACTTAATCCCTCTTCCTGGTGCAGGCGCACGAGTTCGGCGTAGAGGTATTTGGGAGTGGAGCCGGTAGCGAGCCCCAGTACTGCAGGTTCTTTCGCGGCCTGCTTTTCGCGGATCAGAGTAGCAATTTCCTGCGCCACGGCTTTGGAACCGTCCTTGGCCGTAGGGTGGATGTCCACGGAAATCTGTTCGAAACTGTCGATCAGTTCAAGTTCCTGGTGATTGATGGTCATTGTTCAAGTTTTTTAAATGCGATCTTAAAAACGAGCCCGAAAATTAAATAAAATACAGGGATTGTTGGGAAATATTTATCATTTACGATTTAAATTGCCATCAGGCGCTAATATGCGATTAAAATTTAATAAATTGGGTTTGAGCCCGGAATCCGGATACGGTGACCGGACGTATTTATTATGCATCCATTTCGCAAAACCATCCCGATGAAAAAACTCCAGACGACCCTTTTGGCGGCCCTCCTGCTGGCTGCCGGATCAACATTTGTTACCGCCCGTTCCCTTCGCCCCGCATCTTTCCAGGAACAGAACTGGACAAAATCCAAAACCGGCGTGTGGCTGGGCGTTGCTGACAACAAACTGCGCCGGTACAAGCTTGACAAAAGCGCCCGGCTCTGGGCGAGCACGGACGGAAAGGAATGGCAGGAAGTGGAGGACGGGTTATGGCAGGACAAGGACGGCCGCCAGCTCAAGATCGGCGAAGGCAAGCTTTGGCGCACGAGCGACGAAGGAAAAAATTATATGGAAGTGCCCGAATGG
>JBQCFV010000623.1:0-3536 GCA_051958695.1 Chitinophaga sp.
GACCAATACTTTATCCTGCAGCACGCCGATGTCGCCGCCCACGTTGGCGGTGGTTACGCGTTCCCAGGTATAGGTACGGGGATCGACCTGCAGGGTAGGAGAGCCGGTGATCACGGGAATGGTATTGCCGCCGATCAGGTAGTCGGACTGGTCATCCTTCGGGAACAGCTGCATATAGCCGAAGTAAGCCACGTTCTGGTTGCCGAGGTCGCCGTAGGAAGCGCGCAGCTTGAGTGTGCTCAGCTGCGGGATATTGTTTTTGATGAAAGGTTCCTCGCTGGCCACCCATGCCGCGGAAATGGAGGGGAAAAAGCCCCAGCGGCTGCTGGACGGGAAGCGGGAAGAGCCGTCGTACCGGCCGTTGAGCTCAAGGATGTATTTGTCGTTGTAAGTGTAGTTTACGCGGCCGAAATAGCTGCGGATAGCGTAGTTCCAGTCATCGCCGAAGGGCACGGAGATGGAGCTCTCACCGCTGGTAAGACCGATATACGGCAGGCTGGAAGAAATAATGCCGGTGCGGGAAGCGGTAACGAGCAGCCATTTGTAGCTTTCCTGGTTATAGCCCGCCAGCAGCTTGATGGCGTGTTTGCCAAAGGTTTTGTTGTAGTTGGCGAAGAGGTCGAACACATCGTGGTTGATGTTGCCGTAGTTCTCCGTTACATAACCTGCGCCGCCCACCTGGCGGATGTCGTTGGGGCCGTAGCCGATATTGTATTTTTTGCTGTCCGTATGGTATTTCCAAAGCTCGCGTTTGAAGCTGGCGTCGCCGGTGATCTGCAGGTCGCCGTCGAGGAAAGTGGCGGTGGCTTTCGCGATGTTCTGGAAGCCGAAACGCGTGTCCTGCCTGCCCCCGCCTTCGGTGAGCCTTGCGGCAAGATCGCCTGCGCCGGTGTTCGCCCAGGTGCCGTCGGGGTTTTTCGCCACATCGGTGGGCTGCAGGTAATAGATGTCCGTGATGGAAACGGTGGGCTGCGTTCTGCGCGTCTGGTATACGTTCAGGTTATTGTCCACGCTCAGCCATTTCAGCGGTTTGAGGTTCAGCTTGCCGCGAAGACCGAAGCGGTCCCAGTCGTCTTTTGTTAGTTTGTTCAAACCGTTCTCCTTGGTGTAATCGGCGCTCAGCAGGTACGCCACGGGCAGCTTGCGGCCGTTTTCGGCGGAGCCGTTGAGGGAGATGGAATGGTATTGCGAAGGGCTGGTTTTGCTGAAGAAATAATCGTTCCAGTTGTTGCTGCCCATGTAAGCCCATTTGTTGGGATCGGTGGGGTCGACGCGTACTTCGGGGATGGAAGGATCTTCAGAACGCTGTTTGGCCCAGGTGTAATGATCGTCGCTGTAGTTCACGTAATCCCAGGGCGTGTTGTTGGTGGAAGTTTCCAGCACGCGGGAATAGATGTACGGATCGGTAACCGGCACGGGCAACACGGTGAGCCTGCTTTTTGCGAAGTAGTTGCTGTAAGAAAGCACCTGCCGTCCGCCGGACGCGCCTTCTTTGGTAGTAACGAGCAGTACGCCGTAAGCCGCGCGGGCGCCGTAAATGGCGGCGGACGCGGCGTCGCGGAGCACGGAGATAGACGCGATGTCTGCCGGGTTGAGCCGCAGCAGGTCGTCCGTGGCGGAAGCGATGCCGTCGATGATCACCAGCGGGGAGCCGCCGTTGATGGAAGTAAAGCCGCGTACGTTGATAGTGGGCGTTTGCCCCGGCTGGCCGCCGTAGTACGTGATGTTCAAACCGGGACTAAGCCCCTGCAAACCCTGGAATACGTTGGCGATGGGTCTTTCGGCGAGCTGCTTGCCGCCGATCTGGTCGATGGCGCCGGTCACGTTGATCTTGCGCTGCGTGCCGTAACCCACTACGATCACTTCTTCCATGGAGTTGGAGGAAGGCTCGAGCTTTACCTGCATGGAAGAACCGGCGTTCACCGGCAGCTCCTGCGCTTCGTAACCCACGTAGCTGAATACGAGAATGCCTTCTTCCGGCACTTTCAGCTCGAAGTCGCCATTTTCGTTGGTGAAGGTGCCGATGTTGGTATTTTTCAGGCGCACGCTTACCATTTGCAGCGGTTCGCCGGCGGGGCTGGTCACCCTGCCTTTCACCGTTACGTCCTTGCGTTCGTTGCCCGCGGGCGCGATCACTACGAGGTTATTGGGCATCAGGCGGTAGCTGAGGTTGGTATTGCTCAGCATTTCGTCCAGCACCCTGCGGATCGTCCAGTTCCTGGCGTCGATGCTTACGCGGCGGGTAAGCGGGAGATGATCGTCGTTGTACACAAAGCGGTAATCCGACTTCAGTTCGATCAGCGAGAACGCTCTTTCGAGATTGGTACGGGATAGTTTGACGGAAATCGTGTTCTGCCCGCGTACGGAAGCGCTGGCCTGCATGCATACAGTAAAAATGATGATCGCGGAGAGCTTCATAATGAGGAGTAGTTTTTTAAGGCTTCGCCGGGGTGGAAGCCAACTCACCACTTGACATTTTTTCATACCTTTGGATTGTCGGTTATTGAATAGTTCATGTATACGCATAGCAATGTCATTAGCCGCATCCGACGGGGAATGGTGCGAACATTTCCCGTTTTTTTTGGCCCTATTGCTAAAAAAGATGATTGCTGGTTTGTACGGATTATGCCATAGGCATGTTTTTAATGATCAGTGTTCCTGTTTTTCTGCGTTGCTGTTCGTTAGTGTTAAAAAATCTATTCTATCCAGATGATGCCGCCGGCATCTTTTTTAAAGTGGAATGACCCCGTCAGCTCCAGCGCTTCCAACGCTTCGGTGAGCGTTTCTTTTTCGAACACGGCTGTCAGGCTTACCTGTTTTTTATCTTCGTTCCTGAAACGGATCTCCGCCCCGTACCACTGTTCCAGCAGCACGGCCACTTTTTCGAGCGGCAGCGATTTGAATGCCAGCTTGTTTTCCACCCAGGCGGTTTCGGCGATCACGCTGTCTTTTACCTCGGTAAGCGAGGATTTTATGACAGGCACCGGCGCAGGGTCTTCATGTTTGGCCAGGCCGCTGTTCACGGCGGGAACGGTAGGCACGCTGAGCTTTTCGTTGGGTTTCAACCGCACGGTCTTTGTATCCATCACTACTTCCACCGCACCGCTCACCAGCGAGGTAACGGCGTTTTCTTCACCGGGATAAGCGCGTACGTTGAACGTGGTGCCGAGCACCCTGATGGAAAACGCGGTGGTGTTCACGATGAAAGGATGCTGCGCGTCTTTGGCGACGTTAAAAAATGCCTCGCCGGTGAGCGTCACTTCGCGCTGTTTGCCGTCGAACTGTTTCGGGTAATCCAGCCGGCTGCCGGCGTTGAGCCATACGGTGGTGCCGTCGGGCAATTTGATCTGCGAGCGGGAGCCGCTCTGCGTTACGAGCTGCTGCAGTTCCCCGCTGCCGCCGGTTTTGCCGGGCCATAAGGCATAGCCCGCATACAAAGCCAGCGCCAGCGCTGCGGCCGCGCCGGTAATGCGGAACAGCATGCGGCGGATGCCGCGCCGTTCGGGTTCAGGCTCGTCTTCTTCGTTTTCCATTAC
>JBQCFV010000624.1:0-2602 GCA_051958695.1 Chitinophaga sp.
GCCCCGTGGGCCCGAGGCTCACCTTCGACCAGGCCGGCGTGCAAAACATCAAGCTCGTGATCCGCAACAACGAAGGCACCTGCCCGGACGTTTCGGAACTTAACCTCATCATCAACCCGTTGCCCACGCTGAACGTAACGCCCAGGGAAGCGGTGGTATGCGAAGGAGAAGGATTGCAATTACAATCCAACGGTTCGCCCGCGGAATACAGCTGGACGGATTACAACATTTCCGACCCTGCCTCCGCCAATCCCGTTGTGCGCCCTCTGCTCGACACCATGTACAAAGTGCTGGCAGTAAACAGCTTCGGCTGCATGCGCCGCGATTCCATGCGCGTGACCGTGAGCCATCCCTTCGAAGTACGCTCCGCCGACGCCATGCTTTGCGAAGGCAAACAGACGCACCTCAGCGCCACCGGCGCCGTCAGCTACCGCTGGATACCCGAAACCGGTCTTAACCGCAGCGATATTCCCAACCCCGTCGCAAAGCCGGAACAAACCACCGCTTACCAGGTGGTGGGATACGGCAGCGACGCCTGCTTTACAGACACCGCGCTGGTGACCGTTACCGTGCATCCATCGCCCGTAGTGGAGGTTGGTCCGGAAAGGGTGATATCAGCCGGCACTTCAATGGTGCTGAACGTAACCGGCAGCGACGACATCACCAGCTGGAGCTGGTACCCCATGAAATGGCTGGATTGCTACACCTGCCCGAACCCGGAAGTGACGCCACTTCAGAACGTTACCTACAACATCACCACCACCAACAGCTTCGGCTGCACGTCCGTAACGCTGCTGCCTATCCGGCTGATCTGCGACGGTTCCAGCGCGTTCATTCCCAACTCCTTCAGCCCGAACGGCGACGGCATGAACGACATTTTTTACGTTCGCGGGCGGGGTATCAACGCGATCAAATCGTTCAGGATATTCAACCGCTGGGGGCAGCAAATATTCGAAAGGAACAATTGCCAGAGCGACGACCCTTCCTGCGGCTGGGACGGCCGTTTTAACGGCACGCCGCTCAACCCGGACGTGTACATTTATTACGTGGAAGTGCTCTGCAACGGCAACGAATCGATGCTTTTAAAGGGAAACATCACCCTGCTGCGATAATGATGGTTATATTGAAATAATATTATAAATTTGTGTAATCCATAACCTATAGTGTCCCATATCCGTGAAAAATGAAGTTACCTAAGAAGAAAAACCTGTATGCTTTCATTTTCTGCCTCCTGGCCGGTCCGCCGCTGCTTCATGCGCAGCAGGCGGGATTTACGTATACGACCGAGCCGCAAAGCCAATGCGCGCCCGTGAAAGTTACTTTTCAAAATACGACCACGGGCAGCCCGCTGAACTATTTGTGGGAATTCGGGGACGGGCGTACCTCCACCGAGGCGAACCCGGTGATCGTGTTTGCCACGCCCGGCCCGGTGTCCGTAAAGCTCACCGCATATTACCAGCTTGCAACCGCCACGGCTACACGTAATTTCGAAATATACCCCATGCCCGTAGCGGCATTTTCCGTAGACAATCAAAAAGGCTGCGGCCCTTACACCGCCACTTTTACCGATAATACGCCCGGCGGCCATCACCGCACCTGGGACTTTGGCGACGGCTCCGCGCCGCTTACCACTACCGACGCGGTCGTGCAGCATCAATACACGCGGGTGGACACATTCGATGTAAAGCTCACCGTCGTGAACACCACCGGCTGCTCGTCCACCCTCACCAAAAACGGCTACATCATGATCGCCACGCCGGAGATCAGGCTGAACACGCCGCAGCTGGAAGGCTGTATTCCTTTCACCGCGAACATGGACGTGACCGTTACTTCCGGCAACAACGATCCCGTTACCCAATACGCCTGGATATTTGGCGACGGGCAGAGCGTAAACTCCCCCACCGCCAACGTTTCGCATGTATACAACACGCCCGGCGCATATAACGTCAGCCTGTCCGTTACCACGCAGCAGGGCTGCACCGTGCTGAAAAACTTCCCGCAGCTCGTCAAAGCCGGCGAAGCCCCGCAAAATGTAAGCTTCACCGTTACCCGGCCGGACAACTGCGCCGGCACCAGCGCGCGCCTGCTGGCCACCGCCGCCAACGCCGACCGCTACCGCTGGGATTTTGGCGACGGCACTGCGCATGAAGGGCCGGAAAACGACATCAATCATCAATTCCGTGTGGCCGGCAACGTTACCATACAATTAAGCGCCGTCTCCAACGGCTGCTACACGCAGGCGCAACCCGTCACCATCGGCAGCACCGGTCCCGTGGCGAGCTTCGGCTTTGCGCGCCGGTGCGATATGCGCAGCACTTTCGATTTCACCAATACTTCCGCCGGCTCGCCCTCAGACACTTACGAATGGTACTTCGACGATAATTCACCGATGGATTACAGCGCCCATCCCACCCACACCTTCAGCCACCCCGGCACCTACAACGTGCGGCTGACGGTGAGGAATACCGCGCAAAACTGCGTCAGCTCCATTTACAAGACCGTTCAGGTGTTCTCCGCGGACTTCCATACCGGCGTAGGCACCATCTGCCGCAGCAGCGACGTGCCTTACGGCGTGGTACATGTGCCGCATACGCTGGTGGAC
>JBQCFV010000625.1:0-5522 GCA_051958695.1 Chitinophaga sp.
TGCGAGGCCACGTACGCGAACTGTTCCAGCTCTTTGTTGGTATTGTTGAGCAGCGCGATGTTTTCCTGCAATTCGCGCTGGTAGCTTTTCATGCGTGTTTCAATATGCAGCTGCAGCTTAAATTCGCGGGTGAGCGTGACGTAAGAATAAATACCGATGAGGATGGCGATGAGCGATATGATAAATAATACGGGGATGGAAAGGCTGGAAAAAAAATGGAACATGCGCGTTTTTTCGTTGAGCTGCGCCTGCTCTATCATGATCATCTGCTCCACTTTATGATCTATCAGGTCCATCGACACTTCGGCTTCCTGGATAGTGGCGCTGCTGGCCCGTTTCTGGCCGGTGGTGAGCTGGCGGTACTTTACGTCCAGCAGGCGTTTGAGCGTGTCGAGGTTGCGCTGCTGCACCGGGTCGTCCGTAATGCGGCGCAGCCGGCGGTATTCGTTCTCTATCTTCACACTGCGCTGTTCCATGGTGGGGTTCAGGAAATCTTTTTCCTTGGTGAGGTTATAACCGCGGATGGCGGCCTCAGCGTCTTTCAGGTACCGCATAATGGCGTCCAGCCGCTTGGACACTTCCACGGCGTGGCTCAGCCTGTCCGCGTTGTGCATCAGGTTGCGGGCGATGGCATACGATACCACCGAAGCCAACACGATGATGGTGAACGCGATAAAAAAACCGATCCTGATCTTTTTGTGTACGCTGATGTGCATGGATTCGAACGTTTTATATTCCCCTTTTTCGTGTGAAGGATTTTCTACAGAATGAAAACCTTATTCTACAAAGAATATTCCCCTCTGAAAAATTATCGGTCTGAATTTACAAAAACACGCCCAAACGGCGTATGAAACAGCAGGTGGAACGCATCCGGGAAGCCGTTTATATTGTTGTTGCCCTTTTACCTGCAAAACATATGCCCCGCATTGGAATGCCGTTTGGATGATTAAACAAGAGATCTGCAACGACCTTCACTGTGTTACTATCAGTATTCTTTTTACACCTTAAAACTGTGAGTTATGAAGAGCCAAGCCAATCAGGAAACCCAGGCCAAGCCCGGACAGAAAGGCCAGAACAGCCAGCAGCCCCCGGGACTGGAAGGGAACCAGGAACGAAACCGTGACCAGGGAAGCCATGGCCAGGGAGGCGGACAGCCTAAGCCGGGCCTCGATAAAGGGGAAGACGAGAATAAACCCAACGTGCCCCCCGAAGTGCCCAAACGTGAAATAGAACGCAAACCCAGCGATCCCCAGTCTGAACCGCCGGAAACCGCGCCCAAACCCGAAACGCCCGACAAAGGCCCCGAAAAAGGCCCGCGGCAGGATATCCCGGAGAGCGAGGAAAACAACGACGTAGAGGAACAGTCGCCGGACATCACCGGCGAAGAACCTAAAAAGGAAGACAGCAGCCTGGTGGATTCCCGCGACCGTTTTCCGTTCCCAAACAAATAAAAAAACACAATTGTTCACCCGATAATCTTCACTTGTTATGGCAACAAAATCCGCTGGTTCCCGCAACGGGACAAAAAAAGCAGGCAACGGGCGCAGCAGCGCAAAGCCAGCTACGACCGCCCGTAAAAGCACACGCAGCAACGGCAAAAGCGAAGTAATGCCCAATTCCAAATTCCATCAGCTCTTTATGGACGAGCTGAAAGATATTTACTGGGCCGAAAAACATCTCGTAAAAGCGCTGCCTAAAATGCAGAAAGCCGCTACCGCCACCGAGCTGGCCGACGCTTTCGCCGATCACCTGGCCGCTACCAAAGAGCATGTTAGCCGCGTGGAAGAAATTTTCGACCTCATGGGCGTAAAACCCACCGCTAAAAAATGCGAAGCCATGGAAGGGCTGGTAATGGAAGCCCAGGAACTTATCAGCGAAGAAGAGGAATCTTCCGTGCTGGACGCCGGCTTGATCATCGCCGCGCAAAAAGTAGAACATTACGAGATCGCAGCATATGGCAGCCTCCGCACCCTGGCCAACAGGATGGGGCATACCGAGGCAGCCGACCTCCTCGAACAGACGCTGAACGAGGAAAAAGAAACAGACGCTATGCTCACGCAGATCGCAGAATCTTCCGTGAACGAAGAAGCGATGGCGGAATAGCCGCCACCCAAAGGAAAGAGGCTGACGACGGTAACACGTTCCAGCCTCTTTTCATTTTTAACAGGGATACCCATGCAGAAAACGAACAGGAAAAAAGACATCCGCCCGCCGCAGCACCAGAACCGGCAGCCGGGAATAGAATCAAAGATGCAGCCGCAGCCCGTGTCTGAAAAAAAGGATAAACCGGCCGGCGGCAGGCTGCAGGACCGTATTGCCATCGTAACCGGCGGCGACAGCGGCATCGGGCGGGCCGTGGCGCTGGCCTTTGCCGCGGAAGGCGCGCATGTCGTGATCGCGTATTACGACGAGGACGGCGACGCGCAGGATACCGCGGACCGCATCGGGGCGCTGGGCCGGGAGGCGTTGCTGGTGCCGGGAGACCTGAGCAGGGAGAAACATTGTGAGAAGGTGGTGAAAAAGACCGTGGCGCGCTTCGGGAGGGTAGACGTGCTGGTGAACAACGCGGCCGTGCAGTTCCCGCAGAAAAGGTTCGAGGATATTACTGCGGAACAGCTCCTCCGCACTTTCTCCGTTAATATTTTCGCGCACTTTTATATGGTACGCTTCGCGCTGCCGCATATGCGGAAAGGCAGCTCCATCATCAACACCACTTCCGTGACCGCTTACCGCGGCAGCTCGCACCTGGTGGACTATTCGGCTACCAAAGGCGCCATCGTTTCCTTCACCCGCTCCCTCTCTTCCATGCTGGCGGACAAAGGCATCCGCGTGAACGGCGTGGCCCCCGGCCCCATCTGGACGCCCCTTATCCCCGCTACTTTCCCCGCCTCGCATGTAGCCGAGTTCGGCTCCGACGTGCCGCTCAAACGCGCCGGCCAGCCCGTGGAAGTGGCTACCAGCTACGTTTTTCTCGCCTCGGACGATGCGGGGTACATCACCGGTCAAATACTGCACCCCAATGGAGGAGAAATTGTTAACGGATAAGGACCCCCAAACGATGGCCCAGGCCGTCCGCCTGCGCTACGTATCCCCTTCGCGGCCCGGCTTTACGCGCATACGCCGCGGCAAAACCTTCGCTTACCTCGATGCATCCGGCAAACCCGTTGCCGACGAAGAAACGCTGGACCGCATCCAAAAGCTGGTGCTGCCGCCTGCCTGGGAAAACGTATGGATCTGCCCGTATCCCAACGGCCACCTGCAGGCTACCGGCACGGACGCGCTGGGCCGCCGGCAATACCGCTATCATACGCGCTGGGCGGCCATGCGCAATGAAACGAAATACAACCGCCTGCTCCGCTTTGGCAAAATGCTCCCCCGCATCCGCGCGCAGATCAAAAAAGACCTGCGCCGCAAGGAGCTGGACAAACCGCGCGTTTGCGCCATCGCCCTGCGCATCATGGAAGAAACGCTGATGCGCGTGGGCAACGCCGAGTACGAAAAAAAATATCATTCCTACGGCCTCACCACCCTGCACAACCGCCATGTGAAAATAAACGGCAACGAGCTGTTTTTCCGCTTCAAAGGGAAAAAAGGCGTGGAGCATAAAATATCGCTGCGGCATGCATCGCTGGCGCGGCTACTCAAAAAAGTGCGCGACATCCCCGGCCAGGAGCTGTTCCAGTATTACGAGAACGGCGAAGTGAAAAGCCTGGATTCAGGCGAGCTGAACGATTACCTGAAGAATATTACGAACGAAGAATTTACCTGCAAAGATCTGCGTACCTGGGCCGGCACGCTGGAAGCGCTGCACCTGCTGGCCGCCTGCGGCCCCTTCGAATCGCAGGCCGCCTGCAAACGGCAGATCGTGGAAGTGATCGACGATGTGGCGCAAAAACTGGGGAATACCCGCGCAGTGTGTAAAAAATACTACGTTCATCCCTGCCTGTTTTCCCTGTACGAAGAAGATAAACTGGGGAAATACCTGCAAAAAGATGTGGACGAAAAACTACTGTTGCGTATACTGAAAGACCAGTCCCCAAAAAAATAGGGACGCCACATGGCATCCCTATTTTATTACCCTTCAAATCGTCGTATCAGCCGAAGATCACCTGTTCGTCCCTGTCTTCAACGGGGATCTTCTGCAGGAATTCATCAAATCCCGACTCGTCGTGGGAAGTATACATGCCATAAGCATCCAGTACATAGCCTTTGCGGCCTTCCCGGTCTTCCAGGATGTACAATACGGAGTTGTCCGATGGGTCTGATTCCCCCTCGAAACGGTAGGTTTTGATGATCTTCAGGTCTTCAGGGTCATACACCTGGTCGTTCACGGCGGACTGCATCCTGCCGTGGTCGCGTACCTTCAATTCGTTGTCGAAACCCGTGTCGCGCAGCTTGTTCATGATCTGCGAAAGGGTCGTCATTTCGCCGGGTTTTTCGCCGGGCATATGGTGGGTGGGTGTTTCCATAATGATCGGGTTTTAAGTTTACTGTTGAAATGCCAAAACCTATGCCATAGAATCTGGCCTGATTGTTGGCTGATAATTTTCAGAAATCATTAACACCGTATTTAAATCCGACAATGTATTCCCCCCAATAGTTATGCATATTAAAGAAACACGGCCGTTCCGTTCCCGGGGCGGCTATTTTCTTTTATGCCCCGTGGTATAATGATTGTTGTAAAAAGAAAAAACCTACCCCATGCGATCAATATGGACAGGCAGCATTGGCTTCGGGCTGGTAAACATACCGGTGAAGCTGTACAGCGCCGTGCAGGACAGCCGGCTCGACCTCGACATGCTCGATAAAAAAGACCATTCCCGCATCCGCTTCCAACGCGTGAACGAAAAAACCGGCCGGGAAGTGGCCTGGGAAAACATCGTGAAAGCGTACAATCTGAACGACGAATATGTGGTGCTGGACGACGCCGATTTTGAGGACGCCATGCCGAAAAAAAGCAAGGTCATCGAGATCACCACCTTTACGTCCACCAGCGAAATAGACGCCGTGTATTTTGAATCGCCCTACTTTATCGCTCCCGATAAAAGCGGCGCCAAAGCCTACGAACTGCTGCGCGCCACGCTGGAGAAAACGGGAAAGGTAGGCGTCGCCCTGTTCGTGCTGCGGTCGCAGGAGCACCTGGCCGTGGTGCGGGCGAAAGACGATTACCTGATGCTGCACCGGCTGCGCTTCGCGGAAGAAGTGCGCCAGCCGGACGACCTGTCACTTCCTTCCAAAACCACCGTCGCCAAAAAGGAGCTGGACATGGCCGTGAAGCTGGTGGAGCAATACACCGAACCGTTCGACATCGAACAGTATAAAGACGAGTACCGCAAAGAGTTGCTGCGCATCATCAAAGCCAAAGCCAGCGGCAAACGCGCCAAAGTGAAGAAGATGAAAGTGGTGACCACCAAGAGCACCGACCTGTTTGACCAGCTCAAGGCCAGCCTTGGCACGGGCAAAAAACGCGCATCATGAGCCTGACGAAATATAACCAGAAACGTGATTTTAAACAGACCTCC
>JBQCFV010000626.1:0-2157 GCA_051958695.1 Chitinophaga sp.
TGGGAGCTGACGCAGGACAGCCGCGGTGCGAAATCCCTGCTGGAAGCCATTCACACGGAGATCGGCCGGTAAAGGTGAATCGGACACCCTTAATAATTAAAAAAATATCAGTTTGTAGTCGATCATTCAGTAGGTTTACGCAGATTTTTTTATCACGTCTATCTAAACCAATGAAGAAGCTACTCTTAACCGGATGTCTCGCGCTAACCTGCTGGGTGGCGCAGGCACAAGCGGATAAAAAGCCGCATGAATTTACGCTCGGCAGGTCCGAGTTCCTGCTCGACGGGAAACCTTACCAGATCATCAGCGGGGAAATGCATCCCGCGCGCATTCCAAGGGAATACTGGCGCCACCGCATACAAATGGCGAAGGCCATGGGCTGCAACACAATTGCCGCGTATATTTTCTGGAACTATCACGAACCCGTGGAAGGGCAATTCGATTTCAGCACCGGCAACCACGACATCGCGGAGTTCGTGCGCATCTGCCAGGAAGAGAACATGTGGGTGCTGTTCCGCCCCGGTCCCTACGTTTGCGCCGAATGGGAATTTGGCGGGTTGCCGCCGTACCTGCTACGCATACCCGACATCAAGGTGCGCTGCATGGACCCGCGTTATATGGCCGCGGTAGAACGGTATGTGCATGCACTGGCGGCGCAGGTGAAAGATCTGCAGGTCACGAAAGGCGGGCCTATATTGATGGTGCAGATAGAGAACGAATACGGCAGTTTTGGCAACGATAAAAATTACCTGCTGCGCCTGAAGGAATTGTGGGACCAGAACGGTATCGAAGTGCCGTATTATACGGCGGACGGGCCTACCGCCTATATGCTCGAAGCAGGCTCCGTTCCCGGTGCGGCGATCGGTCTTGATTCCGGCGGATCGGACGATGCTTTTGCCGCCGCTACACGCCAGAACCCGGACGTACCGTCCTTTTCCAGCGAATCGTACCCCGGCTGGCTGACACATTGGGGCGAAAAATGGGCGCGCCCCGGCATTAAAGGCATCGTGAACGAAGTGAAATACCTGATGGACAATAAAAAGTCCTTCAACCTCTACGTGATCCACGGTGGTACCAACTTCGGCTTCACCGCGGGCGCCAACTCCGGCGGCAAAGGTTACGAGCCCGATCTCACCAGCTACGATTACGACGCGCCCATCAGCGAACAGGGCGATACCACCGCGAAATACAACGCGCTGCGCGAGCTGATCGGCTCCTATCTTCCCAAAAGGAAAAAGCTGCCAAAGATACCCGCGGCTATCCCAACGATCGAATTTCCTGCGGTGCAGCTGCAGCCGTATTCCAGCATCTGGGAACACCTGCCCGCGCCCGTCGCTTCCGTACAACCAAAAACGTTCGAAGCATATGGGCAGGACTACGGTTTCATGCTGTACAAAACAACGCTCATCGGTCATAAAAGCGGCAAGCTCACCATCACCGACCTGCACGATTACGCTACCATATTCCTCAACGGGAAATACATCGGCAAACTGGACAGAAGGCTGGGCGAGCGCACCATCACCATCCCGAAAAGCGGCGTAAAAGATCCCGTGCTCGAAATATTCGTGGAAGGCATGGGCCGCATCAACTTCGCGCAGTACCTCATCGACCGCAAAGGCATTACCGACCGCGTTACGCTCAACGGCATGACGCTGATGAACTGGGAAGTATACGGCCTGCCGATGAACGAGGCATTTGTAAAAGACCTGCAGCCCTCCAAAGCGGAACCCGCCAAACCGGGCCAGTTCTTCGCGGCGAAATTCCATCTCGATAAAACAGGCGACACGTTTATCGATATGAGCGGCTTCAAAAAAGGCGTGGTATGGGTGAACGGTCACAATCTCGGCCGTTATTGGGAGATCGGTCCGCAGCAACGGTTGTATTGCCCGGCAGGCTGGCTGAAGGAAGGAGAGAACGACATCCGGGTGTTCGATCTGCACCAGACGGAAAGCGCCGCAGTATCAGGCCACCGGCGGATGGAATGACCGCCGCAGCGGGCGTTTAAACAAACGTCGAAAAAACGTAAAGTATAGAACCTTATCTGCTAAAAGGAAAAGAGTTGAACGCTGCAAAGCGGGCGGCTTTTTTCCTTTTTCTTTTTTGATTATGCAGAAAAAAACATTTAACTTAAAGTAGGTTTTTCACACATCGTATTTT
>JBQCFV010000627.1:0-2580 GCA_051958695.1 Chitinophaga sp.
CGAGCGGGAGCTGGGCGTTGAAAACGTTGCCTGCATTGTTTTACATTATGATACATATAACGGATATTAGCACGCATTCCAAGTCATAGGAAATGCCATAATCCCGCAGTATATTTAGTTTATGGAACTAACGCTGTATCCTTTCCGGTTGAGATTCAGGCATACGTTTACGATATCGAGAAAAAGCAAAGACGTGCAGCCTTTGCTGGTGGCGGAATTGCGGCAGGACGGCCTGAGCGGCATCGGCGAAACGGCAGACAATGCCTATTATAACATCACCGTGCCCGGCCTGATGGCGGCCATCAACGCGCACCGGCCTTTTATCGAATCGTACCGGCTCGATACGCCGGAAGCGTTCTGGGAAGAGATGTACCCGCGCCTGGCGGACAACATGTTCGCGCTTTGCGCGCTCGATCTCGCGGCGCACGACCTTTACGCAAAACAGCAGGGCAAAAAGCTGTATGAGGTCTGGAACCTCGATCCCTCGCATAATCCCATGACGGACTATACCATCGGCATCGATACGGTGGAGAACATGGTGAAGAAGCTGCAGGAATTTCCCTGGCCCATTTACAAGATAAAGCTCGGCACCAAAGAAGATATCACCATCATCAAGGAATTGCGGAAGCACACGACAGCCGTTTTCCGCGTGGATGCCAACTGCGCCTGGAACGTGGACGAAACGCTGCGCAACGCCGCCGCTTTCCGCG
Organism: Chitinophaga sp.; assembly: GCA_051958695.1. Classification (GTDB taxonomy): domain Bacteria; phylum Bacteroidota; class Bacteroidia; order Chitinophagales; family Chitinophagaceae; genus Chitinophaga. Next base: position 711 of record JBQCFV010000627.1, read on the forward strand.
AGCTGGGCGTGGAGTTCATCGAGCAGCCTATGCCCGCAGCCGATTGGGAAGGCATGCGCAAAGTGTACCGGGAATCCGCGCTCCCGCTGATCGCGGACGAAAGCTGCATCGTGGAAAGCGACGTACGCAAATGCCAGGGCCATTTCCACGGCATCAACATCAAGCTCACCAAATGCGGCGGCATCACGCCGGCCCGCCGGATGATCATGGAAGCCAAACAGCTCGGCATGAAAGTAATGACCGGCAGCATGAACGAAAGCACCGTCGGCACTTCCGCCGTAGCGCACCTTCTCCCTTACCTCGACTACACCGACATGGACGGCCCCCTGCTGTTAGCCGACGACATCGCCGACGGCGTCAAGATCCGCGACGGCGAGATCATTTACGCCGACAGGAATGGTACGGGCGCGGAGCTGCATAGGGCGTTCTAGCCTTCTCAAACTAAAAAATCATCTCCCCCGCCTGAAGCGGGAAAAGATGATTTATAAGGTCATTCAGCAACTCTTACTGCTTCGACAAGGCCACCTCACTCCCCGCCGCAAGCTGTTCCGGTTCCTGTTTCATACCCGAAAAACTGAACGACGGTGCGTCGAAGTTGTTGGACACGACCATATAGCCGCTGATGATGTTGTGCTCCCTGAATTTGAAATACACACGGTTGTTGAGCAGCCATTCATGCGGGCGGCAGGGCAGGTCGTACGGCATATCGCCGCGCAGGTCGGGCTTCATGATGAAATCATAATTTTTGCCCGGCGCAAGCATACCTTTGATATGACAGAAATCTTTCCAGGTCTTGTGATAACGCTGGTCGTTTTCCATCGTCCCGTAAAAGAACATGCCCCGCGCGCTGTCGATGCGGAGGATGTAACGAAGCTGGCCTTCGTCCGATTTAAAGGAGATGTAATAAGTTCCGAGAAGGGCAGCGGTTTTTTGCTGCATGATTTGGTTCACGTGCTGGCTGTACGATTGCAGGGGGATACATAGCAGAAAAACTGCAATAACGGTAACAGCCGGCCGGATGATAGAATGGCGGATCATGGCGCGACAATTTTAGTTCGCTTAAAGTTACGATGCTTCCATGCCGCAGTAGGCGCCAATATTACGGGTGGAAATAACAGGATTAGTTGGGTAGGGAGGGTCAGGCTTCTGGAGCGGGTATCTCATGCCAGCTGCTGGCAAAGAACACGTAATCGCTTTTGCGGCCGGTGGCTTCGATATACTTCCCGGCCAGTTCGGCCAAAGGGTTGTCTGTAAAGGGATTGCCGCCGGCGGGGCGGATGAGGAAGCTGCCTTCCGGCGTTTCGAGGTACACGCCAAGGCTTTCGCTTTTCGTCGTTCTGGCGAAGGTCTTTAACACCAGCCTGCCTCTTACGGTCAGTTGCGTATGTTTTTTATCGTCTGACATATTCGCGATGCCCTAGTATTTCACCGTTCCTTTCTTTTACCACCAGCACCTTCGTGCTTTTAAACCTGCCGTGAACGGTGCTTGCCGAATATACATGAAATTTCATCGGTGCGGAAAACGATTTTATGCCGCGTGTAAGCGGTGTAGGTTTCACCTCGTTCACGAACACTTTTTTGTTGCGTTTCCCGGGGAGTTTTTTTGTTAGAAGAAAGGCTTTCAATGCGCTGTCTTCTTTCTTTCCGGCAACGGGTTTGGGCACGGAAATAAAAGCCGACAGGGCAACGCCTTTTGCGATGGCGCCCGCGCGCCGGTTCCCGCGTTTATCGCCGGTTGCGGGAACGGCCACTGCCTTCAGGGAAGGGTCGCCAAGAAGATAGAACTGCGCGATGGTTTTTAGTTCATAAGGATCAAGCGCGGGGCCCATTTCGTTGAGGAACTGCTGCCGTGCTTCAAGAAAGGCGCGGC
>JBQCFV010000628.1:0-6395 GCA_051958695.1 Chitinophaga sp.
GCGATGGGCTATAATGGCGTCGTTTTTAAACAAATTTTTTATGATTTTTATAATCTCGTTGTACAAATTAATCAAAAGAATAGGAATCGATATGGAGAAAAGCTAATAGAACTAAAATATTTTGAAGAGTCCGCTATCGAGGTTGAAGCTTTTTTCCAAACAGCTGAAATGATTAAACGCGGAAGCCTGAATTTAGACCCCTCAAAGGCGGCTATGAAAGAAATTCTAAATGGCTGCAAAACGCCCAGCGATGTAAAAATAAAGAAATCTAAATTTGATATTGAACTAAAGCAGCTTGGAATAACATTACAGGAGTTTAAAACTTCGGTTTATAACTACCCCGAATATATTGTAGAAGATGAAACGATAATCGCTGATTTAAAGAAGCAATCCAATGAAAAGGGCAGACCTTTCGATGAAAATGAATATAGGCGATTTTGTCAAATTTTCACGAAGGTAAATTACTATAGAGGTGGAGAGAGTAAAACGAAGTTTGAGAACATTGGATACATATTTTTGACTGCAAATAGATTTGCTTTATATATCGGCCAGCATACCAAAGTGAAATTTAAGGAAAATGACATCCCGTTTGCTACAGATATCGACTTTATTACTAGTAAATTCTGGTTTAAACTACGAAAAGGATTCTCTGAAAAAGAAAATATTCCGAAGTCCTTTGATGTTGTAACGAAGGCGCAGATTATATTGTCTGCACAAATTAACTCAACTGTTTCTAAGTGGTATAATGAAATGCAGTATTCTTATAAAGAAGGTAAGTTTACAAAAGAAGAAGCATTAGCATTAAGTTATGATTTAAGAGAAAAAGCTTATAAACCTGAAGAAATTGACTATACAATAGTAGAGGACTCGCTAGATTTCCTGAATGCGGAAGATTACATGGAGGACTACTTCCGTGAAAAAGAACTTAAAGAACAGCAAATGACTGAGTTAGAAAGGAAAAATTTGGAGCTTCAAGAGGAAATTCGTCGTAGGGATGAACTCGAAAAACAACGTTTGGATTTATTGAATAAGGAACGTGAAGAAGAAGAAAGAGTAAAGTACTTAAAAAAACGGAGAATAGATGAAATGAAAAGCATAAGAAAAACTATATTTTACTTCCTTTTTGTGATATTAATTACTGCTTTTCCAATTTTGACATTTGCTTTAATAAAATTAATTGAGCCTTTAAATAGTCTTATTTTATCTATTGGAACTTGGCAATGGTTTATTTGGGGCTTTTTACTTATAGTTCAAATACTTGAACTTCTTGGAAGATCCTATTTATTTAATAAGGAAAGGGTAAAAGAGGGAAAAAAATGGTTGCTTCTTGTTATAAATCCCAAGAAAAAAAGGGCAATAATTTCGGAGATGAACGAATGCTGGATTTCCGATTTTGAATCAGGAAAATTTAGGTTAGCATAATCTAAAAGATAGCACTCAATCGGTATAACATTGAAAGCTCTAAAAAGTGCCGTTGAGACATATTGTCTGCATGGCTCTTTTGAGTAACTACGGTAACTATTACACAATTGTTGAGATTAGATATCCACAAGCCTTCCATATGGGCAACGATGTGCCACAGGAAGCAGTAAATGTGATGCTCGGGCATAGGTACGAAGATCGTCGCTTCGAAGGGTCAGCAAAGACATGCGGCTACTTTATCGGTAATTCGATCTGGAGTTGCCGGAATCATTCAAAAAACTCAAAGCGGTTTGTTAACCTTCATAAACCGGAGAATATCTTGGAAAAGCCGAGATACTCTCCGGTTCTGATTCTAAAATGATAGTAAATGTCAACGATTTAAGATTTCTCGTATCGTAACTTCCTCTCTCCGACGGTTGCCCCTCAAATTACGCCCGTCCTGTGAACCATGTTAAAAATTAGCCCATGCGTGAGAACCAGCTGAAATTTTTTGAAGATTTAATGCTTGGGGAAAGTGAAGCGGCGAAAGAAGAGAAAAACAAAAAAACATATGAGACTTTCGATGTTTCCCTTATCGAGCGTGAGAAACGATCTGTACTTCAATATCTGCGGGAATTGAAGTTTTCCGTGTGCAAGGAAAAGCACCTAACCTGGATCATTAACACGTATTTCGAACGCGTGATCGATCTGATCAACCGCGGGCATACACTCACATGTACAGAGGTAAAGGCCAGGAAGGCTGCGCCCTATCGCCCGGTCCTGAGCGCGCTAAACGAAATTCTTTCCTTTCTCGAGGTGCAGTACGGAAAGTACATGGACCTAAGCACCTGCTTGCCTATTCCGCATGAAATACAGCTGAAAGATGCTTTGGTAGCGGCTTTTCTTCGATTCAAAGAATCGGCAAAGGTCTGTCCCGATCTGCTAAAGGTGATTGAGACGGTATATGCTGATTTCGCTGCGGCAAAGGAACGTGGGAAAACCAGCTACTATCGTGTGTTTTATTTACTGGCGCTCATTAAAAACTTGCAAAAACTCACGCCGGCCACAGATGCGGCGATCGTGCGCACACTGATCGCATTTAATTTTAACAGTCCCGCGTTTATTGAATACCGTACACCGCAACTGCTGGAGAATACCGAAACATTGGCTTTTGCGCTGAAGGAAATTAACCAAGTCAACGTCATGCCTGGGCTGGCGTTGAACCCGCTACTACCTTCTGCGAAGGAACAACTCAGCGCCTGGCTGTCGCAGGAAATCGGTTACCAGGAGAACGCTTCCGCGGCTCCAGCGAAAAAGATTACGACAACGCTTTCCGTTCCACAGTTTGGCAACATGCTCAAACTCTTTACCGATCTGGGCGTGATCGTTCACCCCAATAAAACGGAGCTGCTGGAAACCTTTGCCAGCTTGTTCAGGACGGAAACAGTAGAGAATATTTCGCCGGGAAGTCTGCGCAATCATTTTTACAACGAAGACGCCTCCGTATCCCGGTCTGTGCGTGATTTGCTGTTAGATGCGCTGAAAAAGTCAAAGGGAGATGCCTAACTGAAAGAATTTTAATTTTCATATGTTCTTATAATCAATGAATTAAAAGGGGTGACGCCACCCCCTGCCACTGGTCTGGTGTTCCTCTTCTTCCTTCTTTTGCTGCACACCAAAACGTTATAAACGATGGCAGCAGAAATCATCACCCGCGAAGATCTTCAGATTTTCAAAGAAGACCTCCTCCTCGAGATCCGCAACCTACTCAGCACGCAACCGCCGCCCGCGGCCAAGAAATGGATCAAGTCCTACCAGGTCAGGGAAATGCTCGGTATTTCTTCCGGCACGCTCCAGACCATGCGCAAAAAGGGCGCGATCCCCTTTTCTCATATGGGCGGGCTCATGTTTTATGATTACGATGCGATTCTTGCGCTCATGAAGGATTCCGTCTATCCCGGCACTCCCATGCAAAAACGCGGATAATGGCGGAGATCCCCGGCATCAACTACGTCCTGCACCAGCAGTTCCTTTTCGCCTATATCCGGCGGGATGAGCGGCTGCACGCTAATCACGTCAGCCTGTATTTCGCTTTGTTTCAGCTCTGGAATGTTCACCGGTTTCAAAATCCTTTTCCCATTCGACGGGAAGAGGTGCTGAGCCTTTGCCGCATCGGTTCCGTGAACACCTACACCCGGTGCCTGAAGGAGCTGGACGAATTCGGTTACATCTGTTACCATCCCGCCGGGCGAAAAGGGCTGCTGAGCCGGGTCAGTATTGTGCCGCTGGAGCTTACCGTGGATTTATCCGATGACGGAAAAAGTAATCTCAAAATCGATACAACCTGTATCGAAAATGATCCTGCGGACAGTCTCAAAAATGAGACTACTTGTACCGGAAATACTACTACGCCGTGTCTCAAAATTGATACTACCAACGCGGAAAGTAGTCGCAAAAATGATACATCAGTAGTCTCAAAATTGCGACACTTATATAAACATATAAACTTAAAAGTAAACAATGAGAGAGAGGCTCCCGCACCCATTAAAAAAAATATAAATCAATCAGGCAATGCCGAAGAAAATGAAAAAACACACCGCGCGGAATTTCCATTCACCCCGCCGACCCTTCCAGAAGTCGGGGAGCTTTTTAGCCTGGCAAAATACCCGGCGCCGGAAGCTGCGAAATTCTTCCACCACTACCAGGCCAATGGATGGCTTCAGGCAGGCAAAACGCCGATAATCGACTGGCGCGCCGCGGCCCACAAGTGGATGCTCAACATTCTTAACCCGCAAAATCAGCACCATGACTACCGAAAATACCAACCAGGACCAACAGCAGGACGGCTCCACACCCGGGAGGACAAGGATTACGCAGACCCGTTATGACTATTACACCCTCCTGCAGGACGTGGAGCTGCGCGGCAAAGCTATTTACGGGCCGCGCTTCTCCCTCCATGAGGAAGACCGGTCGGTTGTCCTCAAACTCCTTTGTTATTTCCTGCAGGACGAAGCCATTGCCCAGGTGGAGGGTATCGACCTGCACAAAGGGATCATGCTCCGCGGCCGCGTCGGCTGCGGCAAAACTTCACTGATGAACATCATGCGGGCATATTGCCCGGAATCCTTCCAGCATACAATGATGCCCTGCCGGACCGTCTGCCACACCTTCACGAAGAAGGGCCCGGACGTGATCGACCATTTCGGCCGGCTGTCGTTCGTCCCGTACACCAGCGTGCCGCGGATCTTCTGTTTTGATGACCTGGGGCTGGAATCGCCCGCGGGCTACTACGGGGTGACCTACAACGTGATGGCGGAGGTGTTGCTGTCCCGGTATGACTTTTTCGTTTCGCATAAAATGCTCACGCATGTAACGACGAATTTGAATAGCGAGGAGCTGGAGGGGATTTATGGGAATAGGGTGAGGAGCAGGATGAGGGAGATGTTTAACTTAATATCGTTCAATATCGATTCTAACGATAAAAGAAAATAATGTTCAAAATCTTCTTGGAGTGGATCAAAGTAGTTGAAAAGTAAGTGACAAAGCGTAAAAGGGGGAAGGTAGTATCTCCTAAAACAGTGAAACGCCTCCCCCTTTCGTAAAGAGTAACAGTTGTCGTATCAGTTCAAGAGCAGATAGGCTTTCCCTTGAAAAAGTACAAACGCTTCGATTTGATCATCTTTAAGCAAAAAGTATCGGACGAACTTTCCAGTTGGGTCAGTCACCACAAATGACCTTTGACGGTAATCGGGACCGAGCGTCATTATCTGAAGCTTTTCGTCAACATCGTTGTATGGTGTGATCTTTAAGTCATCAACATTTACTTTTTTCATTTCTTTTACTAACTCGGTAACCGCCATGCTGAGGTAAAGCTTTCGGGTAGCCCGCGAAGCGACTTTTGATTCTTCATCATAAAACACAACATACCTGGATACGACGGTATCAATATGCCATTGAGGGCTTGCGATGTAAGTAAGGAATTTCTTAATGATAGCATCGTCACATGGAGCCGGTTGGCTCGAAGCCGATACTTTCCAGAAAATCAAACTAATAAAGATTAAACACTTCAAGGTTTTCATAATAAATATCGGTTTAGTTACAATCGCCTATGTTATCAGCGGATCGCCCATTTCCAGAAATGGCGCCAGGCATTTTCTTCAGGTCTTCTCCAAAACTTCCGGGGTTCAAGCCGGAACCTACAAGCCAAGAACCCTCTGTACGTGGAATTTTCAGGCCACAAGCATCGGAAATATCCAATACAAAATTAGTGCAATTATAATTCTCCAGATGATACTTTGGGTTGTAATTCTCTATTATTCCAAGTACCTTTTCCAATGCTTCCCTGGAAATATTTACATCCAAGCGAACATCATAGCTCGCATCGGAATCATCACCAAGCTGACTTTGACCTTCCGTTGCGAAGAACGGCGAAACGGCTTCGAGAGGATGAAACCCAATCGTCCGGCGAATAATGCGTGTACCGGAATATTGTTCAATAGTAATATAAGAGTGGCCGACCTTTTCCTTTATGGAAAACGGGTCGTCGCTCCCTGATTGCGGCTGGTCTGCATATAGCGTCAGCTTTGCTGCGGCGTTTCGATCAAAACAACTTACATATTTTTTCACGTTCGCGATAGGCTTGGCAGGCGGCAATACGGCAAGCGGTCCACCGTTTTGACCGGACGGAGCCGAACTTGCGCCGCATGGGTCAGGCGATCCTGAATTGGGGCTGGATGATCCACCGCCGCCACCTATTCCACCGCCTTCGTAGCCGCTTCCAATGCCGGGGCCACCATATCCCCAACCGGAACCGTCAACCCATATATAGTTGTAGATGCAGTCGGTGCTGTAAACAATATTTCCAATACAATTACCTCTACCATCGCCAGTGCAGGCCATCGTCGTATAACAGGTGATAGACATCGCATAACCGGCTGCTTTCACCATCGGCGTGAAAGATCTGCCGGCTTTCCTTGCACTTTCGAAATGCTGCC
>JBQCFV010000629.1:0-4114 GCA_051958695.1 Chitinophaga sp.
GTTTATGCTGGCCGTGTGGATGCTGCCGTATGTGAACCGGTTGTTCGGCACGCAGCTCAGCATGCAGTTCTTTGGCGATGTGCAGCTCATGATCTTTTTACCGGTGCTGCTGGTGATGGTGATATTTTTTGCGGGTTCCTACCCGGGTCTTATCCTTTCCGGTTTCCAGCCGGTAACGGCATTGAAGGGCAAAATATCGCACCGGCACGCGGGCGGGCTGAACGTGAGGAAAGGCCTGGTGGTGACGCAGTTCGCCATCTCGCAGCTGCTCATCATCGGCACGCTGGTGATCGCCAACCAGATGCGTTATGCCAAAAGGGCCGATCTTGGTTTTCAGAAAGACGCGATGGTGACGCTGCCCGTTCCCGTGCGCGACCAGGCTTCCATAGGAACGCTCAATGCCTTGCTGGCGGCGGCTCCCGGTGTGGAAGGCGTTACGTTTTGCGGGGAAGAGCCTGCCGGTCATGAAACCTATATCACCACCATCCGGTTTGCGGGCAGGGAAGAACAGGAGGATTTTTCCATCTATCTCAAAGGCGCGGACGCGCGTTATGTGCCGGTGTTCGGCCTGCAAATGGCCGCAGGGCGCAACCTTTCCCCTATCGACACGAGCCACGAATACCTCGTCAACGAAACGGTGGTGAAAAAGCTCGGGCTTTCTTCGCCGGAACAGGCCATCAATCAGCCCGTAAGAATAGACGGCAGGAAAGGTATCATCGTGGGCGTGGTCAGGGATTTTTACAACCGTTCTTTTCATGAACCGATCATCCCCATATGTCTTACCAGCGGCGCCGGGTGGTACGGCCGATGCGCCGTGAAGGTGAACGCGCGCCGGCTTTCCGCCGCCATGCCGGCTATAGAAGCGGCGTGGAACAAAACGTTCCCCGATCACCTGTACAAATATGATTTTCTCGACGAAAAGATCGCGCGTTTTTACCGGCTGGACGATATGCTGCTGCGGCTTATCCAGTTCTTTGCGGCCGTGGCCATCCTGATCGGCTGCATGGGGCTTTACGGCCTGATGTCGTTTATGGCGGCGCAAAAAACGAAAGAGGTCGGTGTGCGGAAAGTGCTGGGCGCCAGCATGCAAAATATCCTCTGGCTGTTCTGCAGGGAATTCGGAAAGCTGCTGCTGATCGCTTTCGCGATAGCGGCGCCGCTGGCCTGGTACGTAATGAGCGGCTGGCTGCGGAACTTTGTGTACAGGATCGAGATCGGCGCGGGGATCTTTGCGCTGGCGATACTCGTTACGCTGGTGGTGTCGGCGCTGTCCGTCGGTTATCGCTCCGTGCAGGCCGCGCTGACGGACCCGATCCGGTCGCTCCGGTCGGAATGATATTACCGTCGCAAAGAAAGCGGGCTGCCCCGGCTTCCGGTGCAGCCCGCTTTGTATGGTAACAACCCGCCTATACAAATGCACTAAACCCTGTAATCGCCCTTCCCACGATCAGCGAGTTGATCTCTTTTGTGCCTTCATAAGAATAGAACGCCTCCGCATCGGCTACAAACCTTGCCACGTCGTATTCCAGCAGGATGCCGTTGCCGCCCATCACTTCGCGCGCCTTGCTCACGATGTCCCTCGTACGGAGGGAGCAGAACACTTTGGCGAGCGACGCGTGCTCGTCGCGCAGCAGGCCCTGGTCCTGCAGCTCGGAAAGGCGGAACACCAGCGACTGCATCGCCGTGAGGTTGGACAGCATTTCCACGAGATGGTTCTGTATCAGCTGGAACGATGCGATGGGCTTGCCGTACTGCCTGCGTTTACGCGTATAATCCAGCGCGTTCTCGTAAGCGCCGCGCGCGCAGCCTACGGCCATCCAGGCCACGCCGGCACGCGTCATTTGCAGTACGCGGGCCGTGTCTTTGAACGAATTGGCGTTTTGCAGGCGGTCTTTTTCTTCCACTACGCAATCTTTCATGGTGATCAGCCCGTTCTGCACGATGCGCAGCGCCATTTTCCCCTTGATCTTTTCCACGCTGAAACCCGGCGTGCCTTTGCGCACAAGAAAACCTTTCACCTGGCCGTCGTCCAGGTCGCGGGCCCATATGATGGTAACGTCGGCGAACGGCGCGTTGCCGATCCATTTTTTCTGACCGTTCAATACCCACCCGTCATTGGTTCGTTTTGCCGTTACCGTTAGTCCGCCCGCGGCGCCGGAACCTACCTCCGGCTCCGTGAGCCCGAATGCGCCGATAGCCTGCAGCTGCTGCATTTTCGGCAGCCATTCTTCTTTCTGCTCGTCGGAGCCGCACATGTAGATGGAGCCCATGGCCAGCCCGCTTTGCACGCCGAAGAACGTGGCGATGGACGCGTCTACCCGCGCCATTTCCATGGCAATGATGCCTTCCATGAGGAACGATTTACCAGGACAGCCGTAGCCTTTGTAGGTGACGCCGCAGAGGTTCAGCTCCGCGAACTTGGGGATCACTTCGTAAGGAAATTCGTCGTGCAGCCAGTAATTATTCACCAGCGGCCTGATCTCCTTTTCCATGAACTCGCGCACTTTGAGCTGTACGGCCCTGTCTTCCTCGCTCAGCCGCAGGTGCAGCTCGTAAAAGTCGCCGTTGATCTCCGGCAGCTCTTTTTTCTTTTGCCCGCCGTCCATCATTTTCATAAGACCTTTCAGCTGGGTGTCGTCCAGCTTTGAAAAACCGTCCATGACCTTTTGCAGGTCCACTTTGCGGCTGAGCTTGTCCAGCTTTTCGAAGTCGATGGATTTGAACAGCTTGTAAGCCTGTTTGATCTTCTCAAAAGTTCCGGCCATATCTTTTCATTTTTAATCAGGAATCATAAAGATGTGCGGGGCAGCATACCGGCTTCGGGTTGCACGGTACCGCCCGCCTGCGTGGTGAGCACAATGCCGCCTTCCAGCAATCTCGATACGGGACAGGCTTTGGCGATGCTCAGCAGCTTCTCCAGTTGCTCTTCGCTCACGGGTGTGTGGAAATACAGGTCTTTGTCCACCTGCGTCACCAGCTTTCCCTCTCGCGTTACCTGGCTGAGATTGGCGTTGATGGCGATCTGCGGGATGTTCCAGCCCTTGCGGTCGATATACATGCGAAGCGTGGCCAGCGTGCAGGACACAAGGGAGGAAAGGAACAGCGTGAACGGGTCGGGCCCGGCATCCTGCCCTCCGGCGGAGAGCGGTTCGTCCGCGATAAAAGTACCGTTGCGCCATTCCATGCGGCAGCTGTATTTTGTTTCGCCGATCGTTCCCCTGACAGGGTTTTCCATTTTATACTGCATACTGCAATTTACGCTTATTGCAGTTTTGAAAATGCATCAGGGAAAAAGTGATTTGTCGATGCGGGGAATGATGCGCAGCGCGTTTTTGTAATACACCTTGCGCAGGATGCCGTCCGGCAGGTTCAGGCCGTACATGCGCCAGAAGGCGTGGTATTTTTTGTGGTAGGGGAAATATTCGTCCGCGGTTTCGAGCACGCGGAAATAGGTGGCGTATTCGGCGGGCTGCCAGGAGTCTTTGCCAAACAGTATCCTGTCCTGGTACTTTTCAAAGAACTGCCGCGCCATTTTTGGCTGCCGGCCAAGCTCGGCGATCACGGCGCCAAATTCCACGACGACATTGGGCATTTCGTCCAGCAGCTTGCCCAGGTGACCGAGATCGTTGGCATACCAGCCGAAATGCGCGTCGATAAAAGTGGTGCGGGGATGTTTTTTGAACATGCGGTGCTGCTCGGCGATAAGCGTTTCCCAGGGCGCGGGGTTATCCGGCCCGCGCTTGCGGCCGGGATGGGTTTCCAGCTCCAGCCAGCGTTCGTTGTGGTCGTCCATCGGGTCCCAGAAAGGTTTGGGGTCGGCGGTGTGGATCAGCACGGGGATCTTCAGCTCGCCGCATTTGTCCCAGATGGCGTCCAGGCGGGGATCGTCTACCGTTACGCGTTTGCCGGTATTGTCCTTTACGCTGAGACCGAGGTTCTTGAATATCTTCAAACCGCCCGCTCCTGCATCGTAATCGGCCTGCAATTGTTTGACGGCTTTTTCCGTCCAGCCGGCTTCGCCGAGGCCGTTGAAATCGATATTGGCGAATACGATAAAACGTTTGGGAGCGTGGGCTTTCACGTTGTCCGTCATTCTTTTGAGCACCGGGCCGTT
>JBQCFV010000630.1:0-2791 GCA_051958695.1 Chitinophaga sp.
CAGCACCTCGTCCGGCCAGATATGCGCCACCGCGTATTTGAGGCCGCAGAAAACGAGTACCAGCCCTGCCGCATAACCTGCGGCCCGCCAGTGTTTTTTTACCGCGTGCGGGCGCAGCGCGTGGAACACGAGCAAGTAAAACAGGTTGAAGTTGATAAAACCATATCCGACAAACCGCACCAGCGTATAACGCATACCCGTCTGGCTGTTCCAGTTCACCCGCAGCATGGGGAAAACATACAGCCCGATCAGCGCCATCCAGATGGCCAGGTGCACGACATAACGGTATCTTCCGATGTTGTTCATATCGACTAAGATACGTTATAACAGGGCATTTCAGGCGATTTTATTTTCGTACCCGCGATCGGCCGGATCGTACCCGCGGAAAGCCCGTACGTACAGTTTTCACTCCCCGTATTTCGCATCCGGCTGACAGTGTGGCATAGGATCAACCGTTTCCGCCGATCAAAAACCAATCCATCCAGCCAAAATCAACCAACCAAACAAAATGACAGCTATGAAGCAAATTTATCTGGTATCTCTTGCCTGTATGCTAAGCCTGGGCGCGATGGCCCAGCAGGTGATCAGGGGCACGGTGCGCGACTCGCTGACCAAAGCCCCGATCCCCGGCGCCAGCATCAGGGTAGTGAACGGCACCGGTGGCGTTACGGCCAACGAAAAAGGGGAATTTGAATTGCGGGTGCCACCCAACGCGCAGCTGCGCATTTCGTCCATCGGTTTTGAACCGGTGCTGATGCCGGCCACCAGGGTGTTGAAGCCCATCATGCTCACGGCCACGGCGCTCACGCTCCGCGCACCCGTGGTAGTGGGTTACGGTACGCAACAGCGTAAAAACCTGACCACCAGCATTTCGTCGCTCAGCGCCAAAAAGCTGGCGCCGGAAAACAACATCGTGAGCGATGTGGGCAAAGCCCTGCAAGGCCGTGTGGCGGGCGTGTTCGTCGCCAGCACTTCCGGCTCGCCGGGCAATACGCCGAACATCCAGATACGCGGCGTGCAAAGCGCACGCGCGTCAGACGCCAATCCCCTGATCGTGATCGACGGGCTGGTGATGGAGGGCAACGGCATTTCGCTGAACAGCATCAACCCGCAGGACATCGAGTCCATCGACGTGCTGAAAGACGCCGCCTCCGCCGCCATTTACGGCGCCCGCGGCAGCACCGGCGTGATCATCATCACCACCAAAAAAGGACGCCAGGGCGCAAAACCTTCGTTCTCCGTAAACGCTTACACGGGCTTCAACAACGTGCCCTCCACCCGCAGGATGCTCACCACGCCGGAATACGAATCCGCCTTCAAAGATGCGCGCAACAACCGGCTCGCCGATATAGCAACGCAGCTCACCGACCCTTCGCTCACGCCCACGCAGATATCGCAGCTGCAGGCCGAACGCACGCGGCTGAGCAGCCAGGTAAACGCGCTGCAAATGGCGGACCGCAGCACCGACTGGATCGGCCGCGTGAAGAACGAACATGCGCCGGTAAACAACATCCAGGCGAGCATGAACGGCGGCGGCGAAAAAAGTAGCTATTACATGTCGCTCGGCCGCTACTCGGAGATCGCGTCCATCGGCACCGGCCGGTTCGAACGGTATACCGGCAAGATCGACCTTACGCAGCAGGTAGGCGACTGGCTGAAGCTGAACGGCAACATCAACCTTTCGCAGGGCGTGAACAAAGACAATTCCTACCCGCTGGTAAGCGCGTTCAACGCGCGGCCCGATACGCCGGAAGAGCCCGTGCGCCTGCCCAACGGCCAGCTGGATTATTATGTAGGCCGGCAAAACCACCCCCTGGGCGAAATGCTGGAAAACGACAACAAACGCAGCACGCAAACCTGGTTCGGCAGCCTGAGCGCGGAAGTAAAGCTGCACCGCACGTTGCAATTCCGTTCCGCCTTTTCCGCCAACAAATACAATGTGAACGACAACGATTACCAGTCCCCGCTGGGTTACCTCGGCGCTTACAATAAAGGTTACCTGAAAGTGAGCGGCGCGGACAATTTTAACTACACCTTCGACAACTATTTCACCTACACCGATCACTTCAAACAGCTTGGTGTGAACGCCGTGGCCGGTTATACTTTTTACAGCGTGCGGCAGCAGCGCTTTGGCTATGACCTCAACGGCTTTCCTTCCGTACCCGGCATCACCGGCGGAAGCGCGGCTTCCAGCTATGGCAGCACCGGCTCTATCAGCTCGCTCAACGGCTCTTCCCTCGAAACCAGCGAAGCCTGGTTCGGCCGAGTGAACTTCGACTGGGACCAGAAATATCTGCTGGGCGCAAGCCTTCGCACGGACGGTTCCAGCAAGCTGAACCCTGACAGCCGTTACAGCTGGTTCCCCTCCGTGTCCGCAGGCTGGGACGTTGCCAAAGAAAATTTTATGCTGCGGCAAAAGGCTATCAGCTTCCTGAAGCTCCGCGCCAGCTATGGCATCAGCGGCAACATCCGGCCGCTGGCGAACTTTGCGGCGGAAGACCTCATGACCGGCACCTCTTATCTCGGCGAAGCCGCATTAAAGCTGCGCGACCTCATCGGCAACCCTTCGGTGAGATGGGAACAGACCAAACAGGTAGACGCCGGCATCGATATCGGCCTCTTCCGGCAGCGGCTGAACGTAACCGTGGATTATTATAACAAAACCACCGACGGCCTGCTGAGCAACCGTTTTATCGCCTGGGAATTTGGCGCGCAAACCATTCCATATAACGTAGGCAGCATCCGCAACCAGGGCGTCGATCTGGAGCTGAGCTTCGCCAGCGCGCAAAGC
>JBQCFV010000631.1:0-2503 GCA_051958695.1 Chitinophaga sp.
GGATATCCAGAAGAATATCCCTATCTTTTGTAAGCCCTGAACTCCTATGCGCGCACTATTATTCATTATAACACTGTTATTTACCGCAGGTCCCTGCATCGCGCAGCGGCACGAGCTTGATTCGTTGCTGGCGGTGCTGAAAAAGCATACCGGCCGGGATACGGTACGCTTGCAATTGCTAAACGATATCGCTTACTATTATAGCAGGACGGATCCGGCAAAAGGACTTGAAACTGCCGACGAAGCCATACAACTTTCTTCATTCCTGCAGGACAATAGCCGGCTAGCCTCAGCCTACACTTATAAGGGGATGAATTATGGCAGTCTCGGCCGTGATTCGCTTGGGCTGCATTATTACCGGAAGGCCCTGGTCCTCCACCAGCAATCAGGGAATAAATTGAAAGCGGCAACCAGCTATAATAATATTGCTATTTCCCTGGTCAACCTGTCTCACTATCAGGAAGCGCTGGAATATCACGAAAAAGCGTTCGCGATTTTCAAAGAGCGGAACGACAGCGCCCGAATGGCAAATTCGCTCAATAATACCGCGGTGGTTTACCTGTACCTGAATGATTACAGGCAATCGCTCGGGTTCAATCTCCGGGCGTTACGGATACTCAACCGTCTTGGAAATAAAGCTGCCACCGCGAATACGCTGCTGAATATCGGCCTGGTACACAAAAACCTGTCATCGTTTGATAAGGCGCTGGCATACCAGCAGGACGCGCTTTCGCTATTCCGGCAAACAGGGGATAAGCAAGGCATGATCAACGCATTGGGCAACATCGGCAATATTTATCATGGCATTGACAGCAACGCCCAGGCACTGGATTATTACCAGCGCTCGCTCGAACTGAGCCAAGCGGCTGGAGACCGGCGGGGCATTGCCAGCAATACCAGCAACATAGGGATAGTTTACAGCGGCATGGGTGAATACCGGAAGGCGCTGGACAAATTTGAAGCGGCTTTACAGATCAACGAGCGGTCAGGCGACAAAAAAAGAATTGCCGGGGACCTGGTAGAAATGGCCAAAATATACCTGGACGCGCCGGAGGGTCTGCTGAAGCAGCTGAACATCAGCGATGTGAACGGTATGGTCCATCGCTACGGGTTACGAAGCCTGGAAATAGGAAAAGAAATCGCCAGCCTCGACGTGCAAAGGGACGCATGGGATATCCTGAGCCGCGTCAATCAAAAAAAACAACTGTTCCGCGAAGCCCTCGCCGCGTATAAAAACCACATCTCGCTGCGCGACAGCATTATGAATTCCGAAGTAAAAAACGACATACAGAAAAAGGAGATGGAGTTCAACTTCCAGCGGAAAGAGATGCGGTTAAGGTCGGAACAGGAAAAACAACAGGCCGAAGCCGTTGCGGCGATCAGCAGGCAGCGGTTGATACGCAACAGCTCCATCGCGATCGGTGTGGTGATACTTGCCGCCGGTATTGCCAGCTTTTTCTTTTATAAAAGAAAAAGAGACGCCACCGAAAAACAACAAGCCGCTGAGTTCAAGCTAAAAGAGGCCTCTAATGAAATGGACCTGCTTTTGCTGCAGATGAATCCTCATTTTATTTTCAACTCGCTCAATTCCATCAATCATTATATGGACAATAATGAGAAGGAAAAGGCTACACTGTTCACTACACGCTTTGCGAGATTAATGCGGCTGACCCTTGAAAATTCGAGACAAAAGGAAACAACGCTGGCAAACGATATCTACCTGCTCGAACAGTACCTGGAACTCGAGCGCCTGCGCCTGAATGATGCTTTCAGCTACAAAATAAAAATTGAAGAGAATATCGATCCCGAGCTTACTTTCGTCCCCCCGATGCTGTTGCAGCCTTTTGTTGAGAACAGCATATGGCATGGCATATCCGCAAAACCCAGCGGCGGCAGCATTTTCATCGAAGTAAAAAAAGAAGGCGATACGCTCAGGTATATCGTGGAAGATAATGGTGGAGGAAGAAAATTAAAGACGCCGGAAATGGAGAAAAGAACTTCAATGGGAATAAAGATCACGGAGAGCCGCATCAGCATGATCAACGCATTGAAAGGAGGAAACGCGGCGGTAACGCTGATAGATCTGGAAAAAGGACTGAGGGCGGAAGTAGTGTTGCCTTTTGAATCGGAAACAAATGATTAATACGATAATTATAGACGACGAGCAGCACTGCATCGACAGGCTGACAACGCTGATCGGCCGGCATTGCGCCGATACCATCACGATATGCGGAACGTACAATAATATTAACGATGCAAAGGAAGGAATAAACAGGTTTGATCCCAACCTCGTTTTTCTGGACGTGATGCTAAAGGATAATACGGGTTTTGACCTACTCAGGCAATTGCCCGAGGTAACGTTCGAGGTGATCTTTACGACAGCCTACGACCAGTTTGCAGTGGAAGCATTCCGATTTTCCGCTTTGGATTACCTGCTGAAGCCGGTAGACCCTGAAGAGCTGGTGGCGGCTGTTGGAAAACTGAATAACCAGGCAACGCTGCG
>JBQCFV010000632.1:0-3579 GCA_051958695.1 Chitinophaga sp.
GCACACCAGTACCAGATGCCCAGCACGGGATATCCGAGGAACACCGCTATCCACGACATACCGGAAGGATCACCGGCTGGACGTATCATGCTCAGCTTATCCAGCGAGGCATGCTCCTGCAACACGGCCGTCATCGGCTGCCAGCCGCCCATTTTCGTCCACGCGGCAATAGTGATCACGACGGCCCCCGCGATCAGCACGATGCTTTGCACGGACTCCGTGATCACCACCGCACGCAGCCCGCCGATGATGGTATACAATCCGGTGAGCGCGGCGATAATGATAATGCTCGTATACATGTCGATGCCGAACAGCGTTTCCAGCACAATACCGCCCGCGAGGAACGAAAAGGCGATATGGATAACGACGGCCGAAACGATGGAAACAAGAGCCAGCCAATCCCTGCAGGCGCGGTTGTAGCGCCTCTCGAGAAAATCCGGCAGCGTGGGCACGCCGGAGCGGATGTAAAACGGTACGAAAAAAAGCGCCAGCAGGATGAGCGTAAAGGCCGCCATCCATTCAAAATTCCCGTTCAGAAGGCCCGTATCAAAACCGCTCTGGGCAAGACTCACAAGATGAAGGCAGGAAATGTTCGTAGCGAACAGCGCCAGCCCGATCATCGGCCAGCGCAGCGTTTTGCCTGCCAGAAAATATTCGCCGGAGGCGCTGCCCGGCCCGGGCTTTTTACGCGTGCCCGCCCACAACCCTATCGTAACGATAAAAAGTATGTACGCTATCGTGATGATAATATCCGCAGTGCCGATCATGCTTTTTATTTTAGGTCGCAGCTGCTGCCGGGCTCCTGCGGCGTGATATACACGCCGTTCGCGATCCTGGCAGGATGTACGAAATGTTCTTTCAGATGTGGGATATGTTCGAGGAACAAGGCTTCGTGCCCCATTGCGATATGGTTGAAAAGCACGAGATGCTGGTGCAGCTGGCCCATATCACCTACATGGGGCGCCACGGGCACACCGAATTTTTTGCATAGCAGGCTGATGGTGATAAACTCGGCCACGCCCCCTACCCTTACGGCATCCGCTTGTATAAAACCGGCGCAGCCGGATTGCAGGTAATTCTTGAATACGATGCGGTTGGGCACATGCTCGCCCAGCGCGAGCTTCACCGGCGCCACGGCTTTTGCCAGCGCAACGTGGGCCAGCACATCGTCCGGATGCGTCGGCTCTTCCACCCAATACGGGTCCATCTTTTTTAATTCGGCGCAAATGGAGATCGCCTGCGGCAGCGTCCATTGCTGGTTGGCGTCCAGCATCACCTTTACGCCGTTCCCTACGGTTTCGCGCACAATGTTGGCCCGGCGGATGTCGCGCGCAGGGTCGGCGGAGCCTACTTTCAGCTTCATGGCGGTAAAACCGTCCGCCAGGGCTTTCCGGCAGTTGGCCCTCACCTGCCCGTCATCGTAATTGAACCATCCCACGGAGGTATCATAACCGGGGTAGCCGGTTTCAAGAATGGCCTGCCGGACCGGCGCCCCTTCCGCTTCGCGCTGCAGCAGGGCAACCGCCTCTTCGCGTGGCAGCACGTCTTCGAGATAGGAAAGGTCCAGCGTATCAACAATCTGTTCCGGGCTGAGACCGATCAGCAACTTCCAAAGCGGCACGCCGCGTTTTTTCGCCCACAAATCGAAGCAGGCATTGGTGACCGCCGCCAGCCCGAGATGCACCACGCCTTTATGCGGCCCCAGCCAGCGGAACTGCTGCCCGTCGGAAAGCGATTTGAACGTTTTCCCAAAGCTGCGCATCAATTCTTCAATATCGCTCCCTTTTAAAGTGTCCGCATAAAATTTCGCGGCGCGGCATACCAGGTCGTTGCCTTCACCCAGTGTAAACGCGAGGCCGGTACCCGTATGCCCGGCATCGTCCGTCAGGCGCGTCACGGCGTAGGCATATTGCGGGTCTTTATGCACGGCATCGCTGCCGGCGCCGTTCTTCAGCGTATATCTTGCATCCGATATTTCAATGTTCTTTATCATCCGGTTTATATAAGCGTACGGTAACCCAACTCCGCCCCGCCGGTAACGGGTAAAATACAACCGGTTATGAAGCGGGCGGCATCGCCGAGCAGGAACAAGCATGCGTCCGCGATCACGTCCCCGCAGGGCATCGGCCCAAGCGGCTGCAACCGGTCCAGGTATTGCTGCATGACCGCATGATCGGGCTGTTCGCGGCTCCAGGCTTCCAGCATGGGCGTGCTTACCGCAGCGGGCGCTACCGCGTTCACCCGGATGCCAAGCGGTGCGTAGTCCAGCGCCATCGCTTTTGTAAGGGCGTTCACCGCGCCTTTCGCAGCTACGTACGCGGCGTGGTTTTCCTGGCCGATGCTGCCCACCAGCGAGCTGGTATTCACGATGCAGCCCTTTGAGGACTTCAGCGCTTCGAAACTATGTTTCACCATCAGGTAAATGCTTTTCAGGTTAACTTTCATTAGCCTGTCCCATTCGCCGTCCGTGGTTTCGTGCAAGGCTTTGGCGGGATGCGCGAGCCCCGCGTTATTATGAAGACCGTTCAGTCTTCCGTATTGCGCAATAACCGCCTGTACCGTTTTTTGCACCGCCGCTGCGTCCGTTACGTCACATTCAAAAAAGGAAGGGTTGCCGGGAAGCGAGAGCACCTTTTTTTCCGCCGCCGCATTTACGTCCGCCACACATACCGATGCCCCTGCGCGGGCGTATGCCATCGCGCATTCCCAGCCGATGCCATCGGCGCCGCCGGTGAGAAGGATCACTTTATCTTTCAGCATTTTCACGATTTTGTTTTAAAGGATACGCACTACAGTTTTTCGCACTCACTAAAGTTAAAGCATTCCGGCACTTCCGGCAGGCGGCGGGCATCTTACTAAAACAAAGCTATCCATCCGCATGCGGAAATACAAAACGGGCAATGACCAATTTCGAGCGTATTTTAACATGAATTGATCAAATCCAATTCATTTTGATTGATTTTAGTGCCGATTAAGTTATTTTTGTTTCCATTCAACCACACTGCCATTATGAAACCGGTTTATACCAAAATACAGGAAGACGTTCAGATGGACGTATTTGCCGTAAGGGTAATCGACCTTCCCTATTTCTCCACCGAGTTTCATTTTCATAAGGAATGCCAGATGGTGTACGTAGTGGAAAGCGAGGGCAAACGTATTATCGGCGACAGCGTGGAGAATTTTACCAGCGACGAGCTGATCCTGCTGGGACGGGATATTCCGCATGTATGGCATAACGACAGGCGGTATTTTGAAAAAAAAGAAGGCGCGCAGGAAACGCATGCGCGTTCGGTAGCGCTCTTCTTCGACCCGGAAAAACTGCAGGAGGCGATGCAGCTCTTCGGCAGCGCCAAGCCGGTGGAAGCCTTGCTGAAAAAGGCGCGCAGGGGAATGAAGTTTTCGGGGAAAACAAAAAGCTCCCTGCGGCAGATGCTGCTGGAAATAACCGGGCAGCAGGGATTCGCGCAGCTCATTACCTTCCTGCGCATGCTGGACCTGCTCACGCGTACGCGGGAATTTGAATTTCTCGCCAGCAATGGATACGTGAACACTTATCATGCGAAAGACAACGACCGGATA
>JBQCFV010000633.1:0-2206 GCA_051958695.1 Chitinophaga sp.
ACTTCGCCACCGGCCCTGACGGTTATCTCTATGTGCTCGACTATTACCGCCAGCATATTGAAACGCCCGTATCCATCCCCGACGATCTTAAAGCCGGCATGGACTTTTACGCGGGCGCCGACAAAGGCCGCATCTACCGCGTGATGCCCGCGAACGGCGTCTACAAGGCCGCATCGCCCAAGCTCAGCACTACCGCAAGCGACAGCCTGGTACAGCTTTTCGCGCGTCCCAACCAATGGTACGCCCAACAGGCCCACCGCCTGCTGGTAGAAAGACAGGACAAATCAGTGATCCCCACGGTGAAAGAAATGCTTTCACACCCCGACCCGCGTGCGCGCGTACACGCCCTCTATGTGCTCGAAGCCCTCGATGCGCTGGACGCATCCATCCTGAAAAAAGCGCTGGCGGACAGCTCCGCGAATGTGCAGGAACACGCCGTGGCGCTGGCCGAAAATTTCCCCGCCTGCCTGCCCGATCTGCTGGCGCTGGCGAAAAACAGTCCTGCGAAACTTACGCTGCAGACCGTGCTGAGCCTCGGCCAGTTTTCCGACGCCCGTGTAACGGACGCTTTCGTGCAGGCGCTCTCCCGCTATGGCGGCAACCAATACATACAAATGGCCGTGCTCAGCGCTGAAACGGGTTCCGCGCCAGGCATGCTGGCCGCGCTGTTAAAAAGCGGTATCGCGAAAGACACGGTGCTGCTGGCAGATGGTTTTATCCACGACCTCTCTTATTGCATCGGCTCAAGGAACGATGCAAAACAGGTGACGCAATATTTTACGCTACTCGAGCAGGAATCGATGCAAACCGGCAGCCGTCAATCGTTGGCAGTAAAGGGTTTGCTCGGCGGCCTGGAAAAGTCCGCGAAAAGCTCCGAAGCATTGAAAGCAGCGTTAAAAGCCTTCCGTCCCCAACTAAAATCAGTGACGCCGCAAACCGTTGCGGAATTAAAAACATTAGTGTCCACCACAAAATAAACGACCATGAATACGCGCAGGGAATTTATAAAATATGCCTTCGGAGCAAGCGGCATGTTGCTGGGCGGTGTGTTCTTCGCGGGCTGCGGCGGCGGGCAAAAATCTCCCGATAGGGAAGACGCAAAAAAACAACCCGCTTCATGCAGCGATCTTTCTGGCGTCAGCAAAGAAGAAAAAGAGAAACGGAAAAAGCTCGGCTACGTGGAAGAAACGCCGATCCCCGACAGCAAATGCGGCAACTGCAAATTATATCTTCCCCCAGGCGAACACGAAACCTGCGGCAGCTGCTCGCTGTTCAAAGGGCCGGTGGAGGAGAACGGGTACTGTACTTATTATGCGCCGCTTTCGTAGGTTCCGTAGCGGCAGGCGCCTGCCTTTTTATTTGAACAGATGTGAAAGATAATCCTGCAAAACCACGGCCTGGTTATGCGCCTCGTCTTTCGCGGAGTATACAAGCGTGATCATTTTTTCATTTTTATGCGCGTCAACAAAGCTGTTCACGGCGGGGTTGTTCTTTAACTCCGCTTTATATTTCTGCTGAAATTCTTTCCATCTTTCGGGATCGTGGCCGAACCATTTTCGCAATTCATTTGTCGGCGCAAGGTCTTTCGCCCATTCACCCACTGCAGCGTCTTCCTTTTTTATACCGCGCGGCCAGAGCCTGTCTACCAGCACCCTGAAGCCGTCCGTTTTTGCATGCGGTTCGTAGGCGCGTTTGATGTGTATGGCGGGTTTCATGATTGGAAGTTAATCAAAAATCCCCGGAAAGCCGCGATCTCAACCGGCATCATGTTTCCAATTATTTGCGCCGGTTATTATGGAAATTTGTCTTTCATCTCTATATTAGTGGTATCGACCAAGCCGGCAGCGCTAACGCCGAAGCCGGTCCCTTTCAACGTTATACACCGGTAATACCTGTCATGCAGAGGATACCGTTTTCTTTACCTCTCCGGCAATGCCGTCAAAGCAAAAATGTTCTTAAAAAGATACCTATGCGGAATTTATTGAAGTATTCAGCGGTTGTGCTGCTGTCGTCCATCAGTCTCATGCATTCATTTTATGCAGATGCGCAGATCGTAAAACGCGATATCCTGCAAAGATCAATGCAGCAGGTGCTTCCGGGCGCGCTTATTCCGCAGGGCCAGTTCAGGCCCTTCCCGCAGTCTGCCGGCGAATGGAAACAGGTGTTGCCGGATTCGGTGATCTCGGCGATCATCAGGGTGGGGGAA
>JBQCFV010000634.1:0-2766 GCA_051958695.1 Chitinophaga sp.
CGTATGCGGGAAAAGGAAATCAAGATGTTCGCGGATCACGTCGTCGAGGAAAACGATGTCGCCATCCCGCAGCCGCAGGAAACGCGGCAGGTTGCCGGAAGGGATGTTCACGATGCCGTGCCTGCCGTTCTCAAGACAAACCACCAGGTACAGCGCATTGTTCTCCAGGAACATTTCCACCGGCTTCCCCGTATCGATGATAACGGGCTGCAGGAAACCCAGCACGGTGTTGTAAAAATAATCGCGCAGCGTTTTCTCATGCGATGCATCGATGGTTTCGCCGTAATACAGGTGCACGCCTTCGGCTTTGAGCGCCGGCAGCAGCTGCCCCGTAAGTATCCTGCCGAACTCCTGCAAATGCTGCCGGATGGTTTCCTGCACGGCGGGCAGCACGCTGGTGTCCGCGGCTTCGATATGATGCAGCGCCATAAGCGCGGGCATGCGCACGCGGAAAAATTCGTCGAGGTTGGAGGAGAATATCGAGAGGAAACGGACCCGCTCGAAAAGCGGCACCCGCGCGTCAGCCGCCATGCCCAGCACGCGGTAATTAAATGAGAGCCAGCTAAGGTCCCGGTCGTTCAGTGGTATATCGTTCTTTTGCAAAGCCTGTCATTTTACCGGGAAAAATACGGCGGCGATAATAAAAGCCAGCACGGACGCCACTATGCCGTACATGAACGTATTGTATGCAATGCGCAGCAGGCGGTACTTCCGGCCGAGCACCACGCCGAGGTTGTAAATATCGTGGATCATGTTGCTGTACAGGTATTCCCCGTTCTGCATGATGGTTTCCATGCCGTCCTCATACTCCTGGTAGCTCATCTGGTGAAAATTGCCAAAGAACAGCAGGTTGGCTTTTTTGCTGCGGATGTCCAGGTCGGTGAAACGGCCGCTGGTAACGTTCGGCCGTGTGGCCAGCACCGAAAATACGATGGTGGTAACGCTGGTGGCGAGAAAGATGATGGCGGGAAGAATGAAGTTCGGGTAATCTTCCAGCTTGCGCAGCAGTACGGACAGCAGCACGGAAATAATGATGGCGTTCACCGAGATCATGATATTGGCCTTGCTGTCCGCCATCGAGCTAAGCCGGATGTGATTGGTGGACGTGGTGCGGAACATGGTCTCCACGCCGCGTTCCGGCCGCTTTTCCTTTTTTCCCTTTTCGTCTTTCTGCTCATCGTTCTTTGCCAGCTTCAATGCTTTGTCTTTTTTCTCTCCCAGCGCTGCGGCCTGTTTCTGTTCAAGCTTGCTGCGCAGCTTTTCGAGGTTCTCTTCTTTTTGCTGCTTCAGCAAGGTGCGGCAATAGGCGGTATGATAAGTGTGCGATTCGAGGAACTGTATGCTGGACTTGGCCCAGTCGGCGCCGGAAATTTTCTGTTCGGTGGCCAGCTCCATTTCCGTGCGCAGCAGCTTATTGCGTTTTGAAAAATCCTTGCTGCCGAGATGGAAGAGGTCCGCATCGCAAACGATCTGCTCCAGCAGGTTGCGCGGGTGCTGCGGGATGCGGGTGGCAAGGATGCAGTCCGCCACGGCCTGGCCCATGCTTTCGGGCAGCTGCTGCGCGGTCACGAACGACCTTGCCGCTTCGGCGCCCGCCGCTTCGTGCTGCGTACGGTCGCTCAGTAAATAACCCATGTCGTGGAACCATGCTGCCAGCAGCACTACCAGCTGGTCCGCCTCCGTGAGCCTGTAATACGCCGAGATCTGCTCGGCCGCCTGTACCACCTGCAGCGTGTGTGCGAGATTGTGATAAACCAGCACCGGGTCCGCATGCTGCTCGTATTGCCGGGTAACGTGGCTTTGTGCAGCAGCGATCACTGAACTTATTTCCATCTGATGTCGTATTTGCTGAGAAAGAATTTCTATTCCAAATTACGGCATTTTTTGCGTTAATTTTATTGTATAAAGTATGGCGTATGAAGATGATATTGCATGTCCTGATCGTCACCACCCTCTTTTCCTGCGATGCGCTCGGCACTCGGTCGCAGGAGAAGCAGACTTCCCCGGAAGGTTATAACCTCGCCAAATACGAGCGTTTCAAGGTGCGCGAATCGCTGCAGGAAATTTCCGGCATCGTGTATTACCGCGATGAAGATCATTTTATGGCCAACAACGACGAGCAGGGCAGGCTGTTCCAGGTAGGGCTGCGCGCGAAATCACGCTACCCCGACTGGAAATTCGGCAAAGGTGGGGATTACGAAGAGCTGGTGTATACCGGCAAAGACTGGCTGGTGCTAAAAAGCAACGGCAACATCCACCAGGTGCTCGATCTTTTTTCCGACACCACCGACGTCGCCATCCATCACTTCCCGCACCGCGGCAAGCGTGATATGGAAGCCGCTTATTTCGACATCGAACGCAACCAGGTGATGGTGATCTGCAAATCCTGCGAAGAAGATAAAAAACAGCCTTTCACCAGCGTATACGCCTTCCGGCTTGATTCCATGGCCTACCTTCCGGATACCGCTTTCCGCATCAGCACGGCCGGTATTCCCGGGCGGGAAGACTCGCCTTCCCGCCACTTCCGTCCTTCCGGCGCGGCGGTGCACCCTATTGAAAAAAGAGTATACATCCTCGCGTCCATCAACGAGCTGCTGGTGATCACCGATCTGAAAGGCAATGTGCAGGAAGCGCATCATCTGCCCCGGCGGCACTTTTCACAACCCGAGGGCATCACCTTCGCGCCAAACGGCGATATGTACATCTCCAACGAAGGGGACGATGAATACACCGCCGATATTCTGAAATTCAAATACCATCCGAAAA
>JBQCFV010000635.1:0-3480 GCA_051958695.1 Chitinophaga sp.
ATGTAATAATAAACGCCCTCCGCA
The DNA here is from genome assembly GCA_051958695.1 of Chitinophaga sp. Classification (GTDB taxonomy): domain Bacteria; phylum Bacteroidota; class Bacteroidia; order Chitinophagales; family Chitinophagaceae; genus Chitinophaga. The sequence goes on from JBQCFV010000635.1 coordinate 25, forward strand.
AGCAGGTTGCCGTTGGTGAGCTGGCCATTCCATTCGTTGATATAATTGCGTTTGTAATAAACCACCCTGCCTGAGCGGTCCATGATGCGTACTTCGTTCATGCTGTTTGGCGGCAGGTTCTGTACCACCCAGGTATCGTTTTTCCCGTCGCCGTTCGGAGTGACGAGATTGGTGGCTACGAGGGTATTGTTCACTTCAAACACATCAAGCACTTCGATCTGGAAAGCCTTTTCGATATACTCGCCTTTTGTGTCCGTACAGCGAACGCGTACATAGCGGTCCGTTTGTGTTTCGTAATCGAGAATGGTAAGCGCCTTCAGCGTATTGCCGGCGATGGTGAACAGGTCGTTGTCGGTGCTGTTTTCGCCTTTTACAAGCGCATAGGTACATACGCCGGCTTCAGGATCGGTGGAAAATATGCCGACGGTGGTGCCAATGGCATTATTCTCATGGATCATTGTACTGCTGAGCTGAAGGTAGTAAGGTGCGCGTAACGCTTTGATATTCTGACAGACCATCGCCCTTGCCTGGGTTTCAGGTGGAGGTACGGTATACCTGGAAGATGCTGAAGCGGCGTTCGGGAACAGTCCCAGCGCGCTCCAAAGCACAACGGCTCCGCAGAGGGAGCTTCTTTTCACGGTATAGGGTATTGCGGTCATCGGATTAATGGGTTACGCGGTGGCGCCGGTATTATAAATATTGCCGACACTTTACGCGGACTACAAATATAAATTTTATCATTAATTAAACAAAAATATAAATATGAAATAAAGAGTATGAAATACAGGGTGGGAGAGAGTTTGGGAGGAAATAGGAATTGATGGATATTATAAGTAGTTAATTTTTAATATTTGATAATCAGTATGTTGAGAAATCAATCATTCATGAAATAAAATTCAAGGTAAAAGCAGAAAATTTTTTCATCCAAACTTTGGAAAAAACGCAATTTCCGGGGCCTCCCGGGAAACAAATGAGGTAGTTGTGGATTAAAGGAAAACTTTAGGTCGGTTTAAAAATGCTGGCTAAATGGAAAATCTCCTCCCGGAAAATCACCCCTTTTTGTCGCCGGCTGCTCCAATGATCAACCCTATCCAACCAGACCCCTAAAACGGATACCCGATCGCAATATTCAGGATCAGATTCTCCTTCCGCCAGGTCTTCTCGCCAAAATCGATCTGATCAAACACCCAGCGCTCACCCTCGGGCAACCACGGCTTCCGCAAAGGGAACGAAATATCAAACCGCACCAGCAGGATGGACGCATCTATCCTTAGCCCGATCCCCGTACCCACTGCTATTTCTTTCATGAACCGGTTAAAAGCAAAAACCTTCTCCGGGTTGTTGGACTTACCCAGCCAGATATTTCCCGCGTCCACGAACGCCGCCAGCTCTATCAGCTTCTGCGGTTTGTAACGCAGCTCGGAATTGTATTCCAGCTTGATGTCGCCCGCCGCGTTGGCCAGCAGCAGGTTGGTGGTGCTGTTCGGGTCTTCATGGAAGGAGCCCGGCCCGAGTGTGCGCGCCCTGAATGCCCGGATGCTGTTGCTGCCCCCGCTGAAGAACTGCTTCACGAACGGCAGCGTTACCGGTATGGTCGGGTCTTCCAGCGATTTGCCGTATGCGTAGCCATATCCCATGAACAACCGGTTCACCCAGCGCAGGTTATTGCTCAGCTTCCAGTAATGCCGCCCGTCGATGCTGCCGCGCAGGTATTGTGAAAAGTCCTGGTTGAACACGGTTTTGGCGCCGTCAGGCTGCTTTTTCGCGAACAGCCCTGCCAGGTTGCCGGCAATATCGCCGTTGAAGCTGGCGTAAAAACTATGATACCGCCCGGGCGACTGGTTATTGAAGGTCAGCGTATAATTGCTTCCCAGGATAAACTGTTTGGACACGGATTGCCGCAACGCCGGGTCCTGCTCCAGCTGCTCCTTGAACTCTTCGGACTCATTCCCCGGCAGGGCATAGGTGATGGCCACCGGGTACAGCATATGATCGAGGACTTTCGTCTGTTTCCAGATATACCCGTATTGCAGTGTGAACGCGTTGAGGTTGTACATGGCGGGCCTGTTCAGCAATTCGTAGCCGAGGCTGAACCGCGTCCGGGGCACATACGGCGTACGCGGGTTAAAATAGATGAGAGGGGTATAGAACCGCGGAATGGTAAGCGCAACCTCGGTGTTGAGGCTGTACGCGTTGGTAGACAGGTTGGTGGTCTTGCCGCCTACCTGCGTTTCGAACCCGCCGCCGAGGTTGATCTCGAGTACATTGGCCTTGCGCTGGAAATTGCGGTTGCGCGCGGAGATCTTCACCTGGCTGCCCACAAAGCCGCTGCTCTTGGAGGTGCCCGATACTTCGAACTGCAACGACCGTTTCGGGTAAGGCGTCAGGTAAAACCGTGCCGCCAGCAGCGAGCTGTCCCGGATCGGCCTGAAGCTGCCGCGCACGAATTTGAACGTGCCCAGGTTCACCAGCCGGTGCAGGGTAATATTGTGCGAGCTGAGCCGGTAAATGCTGTCTTTTTGTAAAAAAACCGAACGGTCGAACACGATGGGTTTGAACAGGCTGTCCGGGTCGATGATGGTGAAATTCTGGTATTCCTTACCCGGCAGGGCTTTCAGCATGCTGTCGCGCGTCAGGTCGTAATTGGGGTACACTTCCACGCTCTGCATCCAGTATTGGCGGAGCGCGGTGGCGGGAGCTGTATTTTTTAGCTTGACGTACAGGTCAACCTGCCCTTTGAGCGTGCTGTCCACCTGTATGAGCATGTAATCCGGCGTGAAATAATAAAAGCCTTCTTCTTTCAGATGAGCGTGTATGCGTTCCCGTTCGGCCTTGATCATGTCGAGGCTGTAATTGTCGTCGGGTTTGAGCAGGGTATGTTTGGCGTTGAGCATGATCTCCCTGCTGAGCACGCCGGTGTCCGTATCAAAACGGACGCGGTGGATGGTGTACCGCTGCCCGGGCTCGGCGGTGTACAACACGCTGGCCTTTTTTTTGCCTTTGTTCTTTACCTCGCTTTCCATTTCGCTCTGGAAGTAGCCGTTGTCTTCAAGATAGCTGTTCAGCACGCGCTCGGTGCGCCGCGGCCTTACCTGGCTGAGCAGCACGGGCGCCTCGCCCCATTTGTTGCGCAGCAGGTGGTTCAGCCCTTTGCCTTTAGGCTCGTTGCCGAGATTGTACAGCCATAGCTTGATGGGCATGCCCAGGAACTTGCGGTTGGGCGAAGGGCGCACGCGGTCGTCCAGGCCGGATTTGAGTGTGCTCCAGTCTTTCGGTTTTTTCTTTTCCGTCCACTTAATTTCATGGCCCGTATACAGGCGGTCTCCCTCCGGCACCGTGCGGGTGGTGGAGCAGGCGGCCAGCAGGGCCAAAAGCGCCGCCAGGCTTATGTATCTCAGGTTACGGCTCATCTTGTTCATTTTCCGTTCGCAGGCGTTCCTGTTTTTTTTCTTTTTT